>JAEUOD010000164.1 GCA_016791065.1 Dechloromonas sp.
TTCAGCAGGGCCACCAGTTCGGTGGTCTGTTGCTTGGACAGGGGCAGCGGGGGGATACCGAGGGCTGCACGCTCTGCAACGTGGGCGCGATAGGCTTCAAGCACGGCGACTTCCTTTCGTAAAGGGTTGCTCTGGGGAAACGAATATTCTACGACAACGGCGTCGGCAAATTGGTTCGGCATCGAGCGCTCCCAAACCGGCCCCGCAAGTCTTATATATTTTATATGTTATAGCACTGCATTTCCAGCGCCGAATGCGGCCTTTGCGATACGCCAAACCGTATTGCACTTTTTTTAGGCAACCCGCCAAAACCCTTATGGTTCAATGGAATGCGGAACCTGTCCCGAGCTTATCCACAGACTTGCCCGACCAAAACGGGGATAAAGATGCTTTATAGCAGCGGTAGGCCGCAGCGCTGGCGCGCCCTGGCGCAGGCTTCGTGGCTGGTATCGAACTCGCGACAGGGCGACGGGCGTTCGTCGTAGATCGTGCAAGCGACCTCCCGGCCAACTTCGCCGGCCAGCGCAATGCAGCGCCGTGGCGAGGCGTCGGTACCGGCCATGCGGACGATGCCCAGCGTCACCGGCAAGGCCATCTCGCCGGGCACCCCCGCCCCCCAGGCGAAAGCACCGCCGGCCAGTTCGGCCGGGTGAAAGTCGACGCGAAAACTGACGCAGCAGGCGCCGCAGCTTTGACAGGGGTTGCTCACAGGCTCACCCGGCAGCGCCAGAGTTCATGCCCGGAAGCAAGGTATTTCTTCTCGAAGGGCGTCACCGGATCATCCGTATGCCAGCGTTCGGCGACCACCGCCTGCCCGGAAAGCAGGCTCAAGGCCTGCGCCATTTCCTCGATATAGATGCGCCAGTTGCTGCGACATTCCAGTTCGCCCCCCAGGTCGCGCCAGACCGGGAAAACAGCATGTCCCTGCCAGCGCCGGGCGAGATGCCCGATTTTCGGCCAGGGATTGGGATAGAGGTTGTAGTGGCGCGCCAGACGAATGCCCTGTTCGGCCAGGAGGCGCCAGAAATCGACCAGATCGGCGCGAATCAGCACGGCATTGGCCGGCAGCGCCGCCGGCTTGCCACGCCCGATACGGTCGCTCGACTGATCGACCCCGACCACGAAATGCTCCGGGAACATTTCGGCAATGCGCTGCGTACTCCAGCCGACACCGCAACCGGCATCGAGAATCAATGGCGCCCCGGGCTGCCAGGCCTCGCGGGCCGCCAACGCCTCGGCGAAGGCCGTGCGGTTGTAATCGAGAATGGGTTTGCGAAAAGGATGCGCCAGATGCCGGCGCACCACGGCTTCCAGATCCCGGTGCGGACCGTCCTGGGCGCTCTCGATAAAACGCGAATTGCCGCTCATCGCGTCGCCGGGAGCGGGTCATGCCGGGTTGGGGACAAGGTCATTGCCGCGCAGGCGGGAACGACGGAGATCAGGTGCATTGGGTTTCAACGATACGGGATGGACAGCGAAGGCCGGATTTTCTCAAAATTCGCCGCACCTCGCCTGTGTGCCCGCCCACTTCTCCCGGAACTATTCGTCGCCCCTGCAATCATCAAGATCAACAACAAGGAGACAAAAATGGGCGCACAAGTGACACCGCAAGGCCGGCTCGTACTGCTCGTGGCCACCCGCAAGGGCGCCTGGATCTACCATGCCGACGCCGAGCGCCGGAACTGGCGGATCGACGGCCCGCATTTCCTCGGCCACATCATCAATCACCTCGTGCTCGACCCGCGCGACGGGCTCACCTTGCTCGCCTCCGCCAGTACCGGCCACCTCGGCCCCACCCTCTTCCGTTCCATCGATCTCGGCCGGACCTGGCAGGAGGCGCCGCGTCCACCGGCCTTCGGACCGGCCATCAATGGCCTGGAGGCCCGCTCGGTCGATCACACCTTCTGGCTGACACCTGGTCATGCCAGCGAACCCGGCGTCTGGTACGCCGGCACCTCCCCCCAGGGACTGTTCCGCTCGGAAGACGGCGGCCAGCACTGGGTGCCGTTCTCGATGATCAACGATGATCCGCAATACCGCCGCTGGTTCGGCACGATGCAGGACGGCACGCCGGACGGCCCGAAGCTGCATTCCATCATCGTCGATCCGCGCGACCCGCTGCATCTCTACTTCGCCATGTCGGGCGGCGGCGTGCATGAATCGCGCGATGGCGGCCGCAACTTCGCGCCGCTGGTCGAGGGCATGGAAGTCGTCACCGGCTTCGACCCCACCGACATCACCTTCCACGACCCGCACTGCGTCCGCCTCTGCCCGAGCAATCCGGACCGCCTCTACCAGCAGAACCACTGCGGCATCTACCGGCTCGACCGCCCCGGGCGGCGCTGGGAGCGCATCGGACGGAGCATGCCGGCCGACGTCGGCGACATCGGCTTTCCCATGGTCGTGCATCCGCGCAACGACCAGACGGCCTGGGTCTTCCCGATGGATGGCTCTGACGTCTGGCCGCGCACCAGCCCGCAGGGCCGGCCCGCCGTGTTTACGACCCACGACGGCGGTAGCAGCTGGCAGCGCCAGGCCGGCGGGCTGCCGGCCGAACAGGCCTGGTGGACCGTCAAGCGCCAGGCGATGGCGGCCGACCACGAAGCCAGCGTCGGTCTCTACTTCGGCACGACCAGCGGCGAACTCTGGCAGAGCCGCGACGAAGGCGAGAACTGGTCCTGCATCGCCCGCCATCTGCCGGAAATCTACGCTATCGAGACCGCCTACGCGGCCTGAGCCTGGCATGCGTGTCCTGATTCCCAGCGCCCTGCACGCCTATACTGGCGGCGCCTGGGTCGAGGCGCAGGGAGCCAGCGTCGCCGAAGTGCTGGCCGATCTTGAACGGCAGTTTCCCGGCATCCGTTTCCGCATGGTCGACGAGCAGCAACGCATCCGCCGGCACATCCGGCTTTTTCACGACGGGGAAATGCTTTTCGAGCTCGCCGCGCCACTGCGCCCCGATGGCGAATTACACATCGTGCAGGCGCTTAGCGGCGGTTAATGGGCCGTGAAATGGCCGACAAAGGGCGGCGGCAAGGCGTGCAAGATGCCCGCCTCGAGCAGCAGGCGATCAATCTCTTCAGCCGTCTTCACTGGCCGCAGTAGCCCGTAAAGCGCCTCGGCCTCGGCATAGTTACGGCGCAGCAGCGCCAGCCACTGCTTGATGCGGCCGCCCGCATGTTCCGGCAACACGCGCTGGCGCACGCCGAGCCAATAGGTTGCCACGCCGGGCACCACCTCGGCCCAGCCGCCGGTTTCCTCGCCACGCACCTTGCGGGCGAGCAGCGGGTCGGCGATGGCGCCGCGGCCGACCATGATGTCGGCGCAACCCGTCGCCTGCTGGCAGTTGCGAAAATCCTCGACCGTCCACACTTCTCCATTGGCGATCAGCGGGATGTCGATCTGGCTGCGCACCCGGTCGATCCACTCCCAGCGCGCCGGCGGCCGGTAGCCATCCACCTTCGTCCGGCCGTGCACGATCAGTTCGTCGATACCACCGGCCTGCAAGGCCTGGGCACAATCGACGGCACGGCTGGTGTCCTCGATGCCGAGGCGCATCTTGGCGGTAAACGGAATGTGGGCCGGCACCTCGGCACGCACGGCCGAAACAATGGCATTGAGCAGCTCCGGCTCGCCGAGCAGCGCGGCACCGCCACGGTGACGATTCACTGTCGGCGCCGGACAGCCGAAGTTGATGTCGATACCAGCCGGGTTCAAAGTCACCGCCCGCCGCGCATTGGCCGCCATGAAATGCGGATCGGAACCCAGCAACTGCACGCGCATCGGCGTCCCCGCCGCCGTCCGGCTCGCATTCAGCAACTCCGGACAGATCCGTTCGTAGGTCTTGACCGGCAGCACGCTGCCCGACACCCGGACGAACTCACAAATGCCCCAGTCGTAGCCACCGATGCCCGTGAGCACGCCGCGCAGGAGGAAGTCGGCGAGCCCCTCCATCGGGGCGAGAAGAATACGGGGCATGGAGATTCCGGGCGAAGCGCAAAGAGCCGCGCATTATAATCCCGCCCCATGCTGCGCTTCGTCCTCGACACCAACGTCGTCCTCGACCTCTTCCACTGGGCCAATACCGATGCCGTGCCGATCATGGCGGCACTCGAAGCCGGCTACATCGAGTGCATCGCCGACGAGCGCACCCTCGACGAACTGCAGCGCGTGCTGACTTACCCGCAGCTCAAGCTGACGCCGGAGATGATCGCCGAGCGCTACGCCCGCTACAGCGCGCTGGTACAGCGCATCGCCGACGGCGAAGCCCCGCCCCTGCCGCGCTGCAAGGACCGCGACGACCAGAAATTCCTCGAACTCGCCGCCCGCGCCGAGGCGAACATCCTGGTCAGCAAGGACAAGGCACTGCTCAAGTTGCGTGGGCGAACCAAGCTGGGATTCCAGATCATGAAGCCGGCTGCGGCCTCGGCGCTGTTGGCCGAGCAGTCTTTGCTCAAAGAATCGGGCAATTTCGACTAGAGGCCGGCAAGCGGGAAAAGCCCGCTCAGCCCGCCTTCAGCCACGCCAGCAACTCATCCTTGCTGGGCATCCGCCCGGAGACTTTGACCGCCTCATCAACCACCAGGGCCGGTGTCGTCATGATCGGATAGGCCATGATCCGGTCCATCTCCTTCACATGCTCGAAGCTCGCCTCGATACCCAGTTCGGCCACGGCCTCGCGGGTCAGTTGCTCCAGGCGATTGCACTTGGCACAACCACTTCCCAGTATCTTTATGTGCATGACGTTCTCCCTTCTCGAAGCTTGCGGCGAATTTCGATCAAATGCAGGGTGCCGATGATGAGGGCCACGAAGCCACCGACCACCCCGGACAGCACCCACAGCGACATGCCATCGACCCACGCGCCGTAGGTCAGGCCCGAGACGGTCGAGAACACCGCCACCAGCCCGACGTAAGTCCAGGCCCGCAGCTTGCCAATGATGGCGGCGGTAATCAGGATGCTTTGCAGCGAAAGTTCCGGATCGGCCATCAGGTAAGCGATGAGCGGCCCGGGGTGCATGCCGAGCGATAGAAACATCTTGGCAATCGGCACTTCGACCAGGGTTGGGAAGTACATGAAAACCCCGAAGACGACGCCGGCGAGATTGGCCGACACGGTGTTCTCGCCGGCCACATGGCGTATCCACTCCGGCTGGATGAAAACCCGAATGACGCCGACCAGGAAGACGCCGACAATCAGCAACGGGAAAATCATCTTCACGAAACGCCAGGTTTCCCACAACCACTGCTGGACATCCCACGCCTCGAAGCGCCGGGCCAGCGGGATGAGGAGCAGACAAAAGATCGTTACCGCCAGGGTTCGCCCGGTCACGGTCAGCGCGATACCGGCTTCGACCACCTTGAATCCCAAGGCGGCAAACACCAGGGTCAGCACGGTCAAGCCCAGGGCAACAGGCGTGAAGCGGTTGAAACCCTCATCGACCTTGCCCAATCCTTTCCAGGCGAAGGCACCGATCGCCAGCAGCAGGGCAATCAACATGGCCCCTTGCAGGCTCAAGCCCTCCGCACCGACGGCCTCATTGATCGGCACCCAGCGATCGAGGGTTTGCTGGATGGCGCTTGCCCCGTGCCACGGTAATTCCGTGCTGAACAGCACCGCCTTGAGGAAATCGAGCTTGAGCGTACCGGCAATCAGCAGCGCCACCAGCGCCCCGATGAAGAGCAGGGTCCGTCCCGGGATGCCCACCCCTTCGGCAAAGGTCTGGGCATCGGCAACCCGAGCAAGATCCCCCTCGCGAAACACGATGGCCATGATCATCCCGATGCCGATACCGAAAGACAGCGCCAACAGGATGCGGGCGATGGCAAACTCGGCCCCCAGCGCGACACCGGTATAGGCCAGGGCCAGGATATTCGCTGCCGGCGCGAAGAACAGGAAGGTGATGGCCGGACCGAGGCCGGCGCCTTTCTTGTAGATGCCGGCAAACAAGGGCTGGATGGTGCAGGAACACACCGCCAGCAGGCTGCCGGCACCGGCCGCGGCGGAATAGGACATCCACTTCGGCGCATCCGGCCCGAGGAAGCGGATGATGGACTGCTGCGGCACCAGGGCGGATAGCGCGCCGGCGATGAAGAACGCCGGTACCAGACAGAGCAGCACATGGGCTGCCAGGTAAGAGGCCAGGCTACCGAGGCCTCCCTGTAACGCGGTCATCATCCATTCCATGTTTGACTCCCTGCCGCCTCGGTGCGTCTGCTATGCCGCTTCGTACCACCCTTTGGAGGCATTCACGACCTTGACCACCAGCAGCATGACCGGCACTTCGATCAGCACACCAACCACCGTCGCCAGCGCCGCCCCCGACTCGAAACCGAACAGGCTGATGGCCGCGGCCACCGCCAGTTCGAAGAAATTCGAGGCACCAATGAGCGCCGACGGACAGGCTACGTTGTGCTTCTCGCCCACCGCCTTGTTCAACCAGTAGGCCAGCGCCGAGTTGAAAAATACCTGAATCAGGATGGGCACCGCCAGCAGCCCAATGACCAGCGGTTGCCGAAGGATGGCTTCCCCCTGGAAGGCGAAGAGCAGGACCAACGTCGCCAGCAGTGCCGAGATGGACCACGGACCTATCCTGGCCATGGCGGCATCGAAGGCCGCCTGTCCCTTGGCCAGCAAGGACTTGCGCCAGGCCTGGGCGAGCGCCACCGGAATCACGATATAGAGCACGACCTAGGTCAGCAGCGTGTCCCAGGGCACCGTGATCGACG
>JAEUOD010000193.1 GCA_016791065.1 Dechloromonas sp.
GCGCCTTGTTCTGAGCTATGGTGAAACCCCCGAAAACAACAATAATTAAGCCGTGCCACTACGCGCCGCGACTTCTCCCTGAAGTCGCCTGATCAGATCATCCACGGACATCTGTCCGAGATCCTGACCACCGCGAGTACGCACGGCCACCAGTCCGTCCGCCTTTTCCTTGTCGCCCACAACGAGCTGATAAGGCAGCCGGTTCAAGCTATGTTCTCGAATTTTATAGGTAATTTTCTCGTTGCGCAAATCCGACTCGGCCCTGAAACCCGCCTGATGTAGCTTTTGCGCGACTTCGGCGGCGTAATCCGCCTGCTTTTCGGAAATATTCAGGACCACCGCCTGGGTCGGCGCCAGCCACAAAGGCAGCGCACCGGCGAAGTTCTCGATCAGGATGCCGATGAAGCGCTCCAAGGAACCAAGGATGGCCCGATGCAGCATAACCGGTACCTTGCGCTCATCGTTGCCATCGACGTATTCAGCACCAAGACGACCCGGCATCGAGAAATCAACCTGCATCGTACCGCACTGCCACGAACGGCCAATCGCATCCTTGATGTGGAATTCGATTTTCGGGCCGTAGAAGGCCCCTTCGCCCGGCAATTCCGTCCACTCCAAGCCGGAGGCACGCAACCCCTGGCGCAGTGCATCTTCAGCCTTATCCCAGACTTCGTCCGATCCAACGCGGCTCTCCGGACGCAAGGCCAGCTTGACAGCCACATCGTTGAAGCCGAAATCAGCATAAACCTTCTTGACCAGTGCATTAAAGGCCGTAACTTCGGATTCGATCTGGTCTTCGGTACAGAAAATGTGACCATCGTCCTGAACGAAGCCGCGTACACGCATCAAGCCATGCAGCGCCCCGGTCGGCTCATTACGATGACAGGAGCCGAATTCGCCGTAGCGCAGCGGCAACTCGCGATAGGAGCGCAGATCGGAATTGAACACCTGGACATGCCCCGGGCAATTCATCGGCTTCACCGCGTAGTCGCGACTTTCCGAAGCCGTGGTGAACATATTGTCCTTGTAGTGCTCCCAGTGACCCGATTTTTCCCACAGGGTCTTATCGAGGATCTGCGGGCAGCGTACCTCCTGGTAGCCGTTGTTGCGATAGACGGCGCGCATGTACTGCTCGATTTCCTGCCACACCGCCCAACCCTTGGGGTGCCAGAACACCAGACCAGGCGCCTCGTCCTGCATGTGAAACAGGTCGAACTGCTTGCCCAGGCGACGATGATCACGCTTCTCGGCCTCCTCGAGCATGTGCAGATAGGCGTCGAGATCTTCCTTCTTGGCCCAGGCCGTGCCATAGATGCGCTGCAACTGTTCATTGCGGTGATCGCCGCGCCAGTAGGCGCCCGCCACCTTCATCAACTTGAAGACCTTGAGCTTGGCCGTGGTCGGCACGTGCGGGCCGCGACAGAGGTCGATGAAATCGCCTTCGCGATAAAGCGAAACCTGCTGATCGGCCGGAATGGCTTCGATCAGTTCGGCCTTGTACTTCTCGCCCAAGCCCAGGAAAAACTTGACCGCGTCGTCGCGCGCCCAAACTTCGCGGCTGACCGGAATATCCTTCTTGGCAAGTTCGGCCATGCGCTTCTCGATTGCAACCAGATCTTCCGGCGTAAAAGGGCGCTTGTAGGCAAAGTCGTAATAAAAGCCGTTTTCGATGACCGGACCGATGGTGACCTGCGCCTCCGGGAACAACTCCTTGACCGCATAGGCCAGCAGGTGGGCCGTCGAGTGACGGATAACCTCAAGGCCATCGGCATCCTTGTCGGTGACGATAGCCAGATCAACGTTTTCTTCGATCAAATAAGAAGTATCGACCAGATTGCCATTGACCTTGCCAGCCAGTGCGGCACGGGCCAATCCAGCACCGATGCTGGCGGCAACCTCGGCGATGGTCACGGCTTGCTCGAAGGAGCGGACGGAACCATCAGGTAGTTTGATATCGGGCATGGGAATCTCTGGGCAAAAAAAAAGTGCGGGGCGAGCCGCACTTTTTTGGTCGAACGAAGGCTGACTCGATTACGGTTTCTGAACTGCGGTGCAAGTTCGGAAATTCATCTTCAACCCTCTCAGGAATTTGGTAGGCGGTATTGGAATCGAACCAACGACCTCCACGATGTCAACGTGGCGCTCTAACCAACTGAGCTAACCGCCTGGAGAAGCGCGCATTATAGACCCACCAGAAAGTTTGTCAACACCTTTTTACCCAAA
>JAEUOD010000003.1 GCA_016791065.1 Dechloromonas sp.
ATGGTGCACATGGTCAAGAAGTCGCTGACCGAGTATGGCGACAAGCTCGACGCCGCCGAGAAGGAAAGCATCGAGGCTGCCATCAAGGATGTTGAATCCGTGCTTCGTGAAGGCGACAAGGACACCATCACGGCCAAGACCGAGGCCCTGGCCGCTGCAGCCCAGAAGCTGGGTGAAAAGATGTATGCCCAGCAGCAGGCCGAAGGCGCTGCCGCCGGTGGTGCTGAAGCCGGCGCCCAACAGCAGGCCAAGAAGGACGAAGGCGACGTCGTCGATGCCGAGTTCACCGAGGTCAAGGACAAGAAGTAATTCCTGACGCAACAGCCCGGCGCCGAGCCTTCCGGACACCTCCGGCGGCGCTCGGCGCCTTTGTCACTTGACGGGTAATAGAATGTCCAAACGCGACTTTTACGAAATTCTCGGCGTCAATCGCGACGCCAGTGAAGACGAAATCAAGAAGGCCTACCGCAAGTTGGCCATGAAGCACCACCCCGACCGCAACCCGGACAATCCGGCGGCCGAGGAGAAGTTCAAGGAAGCCAAGGAAGCCTACGAAATCCTGTCGGATGGCCAGAAGCGGGCAGCCTACGATCAGTTCGGCCATGCCGGCGTTGATCCGCAGGCTGGCATGGGCGGTGGCGGCTTCGGCGGTGGCGGCGGCTTTGCCGACGCTTTCGGCGGCATCTTCGACGAAATCTTTGGCGGCCGGGGCGGCGGTGGTGGCGGTGGTGGCCGCTCGAATATCTATCGGGGCGCCGATCTTCGCTACAACCTCGAGATCACGCTCGAACAGGCTGCCCATGGCACGGAAACCAAGATCCGCATCCCGACCATGGAAGTCTGTGAACCCTGCAGCGGCTCCGGCGCCAAGCCGGGTACCCAACCGAAGACCTGCCCGACTTGCGGCGGCTCTGGCCAGGTGCGCCTGCAGCAAGGCTTTTTCTCGATCCAGCAGACCTGCCACAAGTGCCACGGCACTGGCCGCTTTATCGCCGATCCCTGCAAGTCCTGCGGCGGCGCCGGCCGGATCAAGCAGCACAAGACGCTGGCTGTGAAAATTCCTGCCGGCGTTGACGAGGGCGATCGCATTCGTCTGGCCGGCGAAGGCGAGCACGGGGTCAACGGCGGACCGCCGGGCGATCTTTACGTGCAGATTCATCTCAAGCAGCACGCCGTCTTCACCCGCGACCATAACGACCTGCATTGCGAGATGCCGATTTCCTTCACCACCGCGGCCCTGGGTGGCGAGATCGAAATCCCGACGCTGGACGGCGCCGCCGGCATCAAGATTCCGCCGGAAACCCAGTCCGGCCGGATCTTCCGCCTGCGCGGCAAAGGCATCAAGGGGGTGCGCAGCCACACCCATGGCGACCTGATGTGCCATGTCGTGGTCGAAACCCCGGTCAACCTGACCGAGCGCCAGAAGGAACTGCTGCGCGAACTGGAAGAATCCAGCCGCGACGAAGGTGCCAAACACAATCCCCGCGCCAAGTCCTGGATGGACAAAGTGAAGGAATTCTTCGGCGACTGATTCCGAAAAACACTGTTGCAGGATTGGAAACCCCGACTATGCTTAAAGCATGTCGGGGTTTTCTTTTTCGGCTTCCATCCTTAGAAAAGGACTTCGGCATATAACGAAAGTTATATAAAATCTCTGTCTATTCTGGTACTCAGGATTATAAAAATGGAAGAGACAATGACATTGTGTAAACGAATCGCTGCCATCGCCAGCCTGGTGTTATCGATGAGCGTTTGGGCGGCCGAACCCGAAGTTGGCGAAAATGCCCTGACCATCGGCATGTCGGCGCCGCTCAGCGGACCAAACGGCGCCTACGGCATAGAGATGCGCCAGACCATCCAGGCCTACTTCGGCCAGATCAATCGGACGGGCGGCATCAACGGCCGCAAGCTCAACCTTGTCGCCCTCGACGACGGCTACGAAACCGAGCGTACCGTTGCCAATACCAAAACCCTGATCAAGGAGAATAACGCCTTCGCCTTGCTCTCCTACTATGGCTCCAGTCCGACCACCGAGGCCATGAACACGGTGTTCGGACCAGCCCGGGTGCCGCTGATCGGGACCATTTCCGGCGCCAACACGCTACGCGAGCCGACCAGCAGCAACCCCAATGCGCGCTACATGTTCAACGTGCGCGCCAGCTACGCCGACGAAGCCGAGGTCATCGTCACGCAACTGGTTTCGCTCGGCCTCAAGAACTTTGCCGTTTTCTACCAGAATGACGGCTTCGGCAAGTCGGGTCTCGATGGCATCACCGCTGCGCTCAAGAAGCACAATCTCGCACCAACCGCAGTCGGTACTGTCGAACGCAACTCGCTCGACGTCAGCAAGGCTGTCGAAGCCATCGCCAAGGCGACACCGCAGGCCGTGATCATGGTCACGCTTTACAAGCCGACCGCAGCATTCGTCAGGGCCATGAAAAAAATCAACCAGAACCCGATGTTCATGACGCTCTCGCCGGTTGGCACCGAGCAACTGATTGCCGAACTCGGCGCCGAGTCGCGCGGCATCGCCATTTCGCAGGTCGTGCCCTACCCATGGAACGACGGCGTGCAGGTCGTTCGGGAATATCAGAAGCTGGTCGGAAAGTCGGCCGCCTATTCCTACTATGGTCTGGAGGCCTACCTGATGGCACGAACCTTGGTCGAAGGCCTGAAACGGACGGGCAAAGACCTCAGCCGCGAAAAGCTGGTCAATGCGCTGGAGAGCATGAGCAATCAGGATTTCGGCGGCTATCGCATCAATTACTCGACGACCGGCCGGCTCGGCTCACGCTTCGTCGAACTGACCGTGGTCGGTCCCGAAGGCAAGATACTGCGCTAAGCACTTCCCACACACCAAAACGGCCCTGAACAGGGCCGTTTTGCTTTGATGACGCTACGTTCAAGCACGGCGCCAGGTCGTTCCCTGCGGACTGTCATCGAGCACGATGCCCGCCACCTTGAGTTCGTCACGGATCCGGTCGGCGTCGGCAAAATTGCGAGCCTTCTTGGCAGCTGCGCGGTCGGCAATCAGCCCCTCGATCGCCGCCTCGCTCATACCACCCGCCCCTGCTCCAGCACGCAGATAGGCCATCGGCTCGCGTTCGAGCAGACCGATGATGCCGCCCAGCGCCTTGAGCAGGCCGGAAAGTTCGCTACTCTTCTGGCGATTGACCTCGCTGGCCAACTCGAACAGTACGGCGATCGCACCATGCGAATCGAAATCCTCGTCGAGGGCCGCTGCAAAGCGCGCGGCATAGTCGCTCTTCCAGTCGATGGTCACGGCTGTCGGCGGCACGTCCCGGAGCGCGAAGTAGAGGCTGTCGAGGCTGCGCTTGGCATCGTCGAGATGGGCGTCTGAATAGTTCAGCGGACTGCGGTAATGGGCGCGCAGGATGAAGAAACGCACCACTTCGGCATCGAATTGCTCAAGCACCGTACGGATGGTGAAGAAGTTGCCGAGCGACTTCGACATCTTCTCGTTGTCGACTCGAACGAAACCGTTGTGCATCCAGTAATTGACGAAGGTGCAGCAGTTGGCCCCCTCGGACTGCGCGATCTCGTTTTCGTGGTGCGGGAACTGCAGGTCCTGCCCGCCACCATGGATGTCGAAATGCTGGCCGAGCAGCTTCGAGCTCATCGCCGAACATTCGATGTGCCAGCCCGGCCGGCCCTCGCCCCACGGCGACTCCCAGGCCGGTTCGCCCGGCTTGGCATGCTTCCAGAGCACAAAGTCGAGTGGATCCTGCTTGGCCGAATCGACCTCGACACGCTCGCCGGCTCGCAAGTCGTCGAGCGACTTGCCGGACAATTTGCCGTAGCCCTCGAACTTGCGTACCGCGTAATTCACGTCGCCATCGCTCGCCTGGTAGGCCAGGCCGTTGGCTTCCAGCTTGCCGATCAAATCGAGCATCTCGGGCACGTACTCGGTCGCCCGTGGCTCATGGTCGGGGCGCAGGACGCCCAGCGCGTCGGCATCCTCGTGCATGTAGGCAATGAAGCGGTCGGTCAGTTGCTGGATCGTCTCGCCATTTTCGATAGCGCGCTTGATGATCTTGTCATCGATATCGGTGATATTGCGGACATAAGTCACATCGTAGCCCGATGCCTTGAGCCAGCGATAAACCATGTCGAAGACGACCATCACGCGCGCATGGCCGAGGTGGCAGTAGTCATAGACGGTCATCCCGCAAACGTACATGCGAACCTTGTTCGCTTCGATCGGGGTGAAGGGCTGCTTTTCGCGCTTCAGGGAATTGTAGATTTTGAGCATGCGGGAATATTCTGGTGGCGCCGCCGAAGCGCTTAAACCTATGGAATCACCGGCGTTTTTGGTAGAATCGAAAGATTGTATAACCCTGAAAATTATAGCATGGCGATGACCTCCCAATCCCTGTCCAAGCCCCGTTTCCAGCAACTGAAGACGCTGCGCGCACTGGCTCTCGGCCTGGCCATCGGCTTTGCCGCACCGGCTTTCGCCGACAACCTGCCGGAGGTCCAGCGCCTGATCAAACAGGGGCAGTACCCGCAGGCCATGGAGAAGGTCGACGCCTACCTGAGCAGCCGTCCGAAGGATGCCCAGGGCCGCTTCCTCAAGGGGCTGATCTACACCGAGATGAACAAGCCGGCCGATGCCATTGCCGTCTTTACCAAACTTTCCGAGGACTACCCGGAACTGCCCGAGCCCTACAACAACCTGGCCGTGCTTTATGCTCAACAGAAGCAGTACGACAAGGCCCGCACGGCGCTTGAAATGGCCATAAGGACTCATCCCTCGTACGCCATTGCCTACGAGAACCTTGGCGACGTCTATGCCAAGCTGGCCAGCCAGGCCTATGACAAGGCCCTGCAGCTCGACAATTCAAACGCCGCGACCCAGAACAAGCTGGCCCTGATCCGTGATCTGATCAGCACCTCGGGCAAGGGCAACGTCAAGCCGCAGGCACCAGTGGCAGCTGCCGCTCAGCCAGCCGCCAAGCCGGCCCCGGTCGCTCCCGCCCCGACTGCGCCGGCCACTGCACCGTCCGCCAGCGTCGTCACGGCAACGCCGGGCGCCGCTTCAACGGCGGCACCGGCCAAGGTTGCCGAGGCCAAGCCCGCCGCCACGCCCACGCCGCCCCCCGTAGCCGCACCAGCTCCCGCCCCGGCACCGGTTGCCGCTGCACCGGCGCCGGCACCTGCCAAGGCCAACGCCGCCGACGACGACATCGCCAAGGCCGTTAATGCCTGGGCCAGCGCTTGGTCGCGCAAGGACATGCGCGCCTACTTCGCAGCCTACTCCGGCGATTTCAACACGCCCAAGGGCATGTCGCGCAAGGCCTGGGAGGCCGAGCGCGAGGACCGCATCGCCGGCAAGTCCGGCAAGATCTCGGTCAGCGTTTCCGATCCGCAGATTTCCGTCAATGGCGATCGCGCCACCGTCAAATTCCGCCAGCACTACAGCGCCCCCGGCCTGAGCAGTTCGGCAAGCAAGACGCTGGTCATGGTCCGTTCGGGTAGCAAGTGGCTGATCAAGGAAGAAAACGCGCGCTGATGCCTAGCCGCAAACGGGTCATTGCCGCTGCGCTGGCCGTCTGCCTGATCGGCGTCGGCCTCGCCTACCGACTGCAAAAGCCGGCTCCCGCATCCCCCGAAGCCCGAGCCGCACTGCTGCAGGAGTTGCCGACAGCCCCCGTGCTGGGGCCGGTCATCGACACGTCGAATCGGCTGCCGGTCACCGTCTCGGACAGCGGCCCGGAGGGGATGCTCGCCTCGATTTTCAACGAGATCGAAGCCAACCGCCTCAACAATGCGCTCGACCTGACCGAAGCCCTGCTGCGCCAGCATCCGAACTACCGCCTGGCCAACCTGATCAAGGGCGATCTGTTGCTCGCCCGAACCCAACCGATCCGCACCTTTGGCGCCCTGAGCGACGCCCCGGTCGACAAGGTGGCCGACCTGCGGGCGGAGGCCATCGTCCGACTCAAGGGCTATCGCGAGAAGCCCGAATCCAATTTCGTGCCGCGCTACCTGCTGCAGATGCAGCCCGACCAGCGCTACGCCATCGTCGTGGACACCAAGCGCTCGCGCCTCTATCTCTACGAGAACGACGTCAGCAACGGCGGCCGACCGCGCTTCGTCGCCGATTACTACATCACCCACGGCAAACTCGGCGCCGACAAGCTGATCGAGGGCGACAAGAAGACGCCGGTCGGCGTCTATCACGTCACCGCCAATCTCCCGCGCCAGAAGCTGGCCGATCTCTACGGCAGCGGCGCCTACCCGATCAACTACCCGAACGAATGGGACAAGCAGCAGGGCCGCAAGGGCAGCGGCATATGGTTGCACGGCACGCCGTCCGACACCTTTGCCCGACCGCCGCGCGCCTCCGATGGCTGCGTCGTGCTTACCAACCAGGACCTCGATGCCGTCGCCAAGAACCTGCAGGTCGGTCTGACGCCGGTCATCATCAGCCCATCCGTCGAATGGCTATCGCTCGACGACTGGGCCAAGGAACGGGACGAACTGAACAAGACGATCGAATCCTGGCGCAACGACTGGGAAAGCCGCGATACCGACCGCTACCTCAGACACTATTCAAAGCGTTTCAAATCGGCCGATCAGAGCTACGAGCAATTTGCGGCGCAGAAGCGCCAGGTCAATGCCAGCAAGGAATGGATCAAGCTCAAGGTCAACAACCTGTCCGTGTTCCGCAATCCGGGCAAGGAAGAAGTCATCGTCGTCACCTTCGACCAGGACTATCGCAGCAACAATCTGGAGAACCAGATGAAGAAGCGTCAGTACTGGCAGCGCGAGGACGGCAAGTGGAAAATCATTTATGAGGGAAGTGCCTGATGTTGCAAAAACTATCTGCCTTGGCCATTGGCCTGCTGGCCAGCGCCGCGGTACTCGCTGCGCCGACCGTCGAACTGAGCACCAGCCTCGGCAAGATCACCGTCGAACTGGCCGGCGACAAGGCCCCGAAAAGCACCGCCAACTTCCTGCAGTATGCCAAGGATGGCTTCTACGACGGCACCATCTTCCACCGCGTGATTCCCGGTTTCATGGCACAGGGCGGCGGTTTCGATGCCCGCATGAACCAGAAATCGACGCGTGCGCCGATCGAGAACGAGGCGAAGAACGGCCTCAAGAACACGCGCGGCACACTGGCCATGGCCCGCAAACCTGATCCGCACTCGGCCACGGCGCAATTCTTCATCAACCTGAAGGATAACGACTTCCTCGACTACCCGGGCCAGGACGGCTGGGGCTACACCGTGTTCGGCAAGGTCACCCAGGGCATGGATATCGTCGACAAGATGACCCAGGTCCCGACCACCAACGCTGGCATGCATCAGAACGTGCCACAAACCCCCATCGTCATCCAGAACGTCAAGATCATCTCTGAAAAATAAAGGAACCCCCATGTCCAAGATCAAGCTCACCACCAACCACGGCGACATCACTCTCCAACTCGATGCCGAGAAGGCCCCGAAGACGGTTGCCAACTTCGTTTCCTATGTTGAAGCCGGCCATTACAACAACACCGTCTTCCACCGCGTCATCAAGAACTTCATGATTCAGGGCGGCGGCATGGAGCCGGGCATGAACCAGAAGCCGACCCAGGCCCCGATCGAGAACGAAGCCGCCAACGGCCTGAAGAACAAGCGCGGCACCGTCGCCATGGCCCGCACCAACGATCCGCACTCGGCCACCGCCCAGTTCTTCATCAACGTCGTCGACAACGATTTCCTCGACTTCAAGGCACCGTCCGGCCAGGGCTGGGGCTACTGCGTGTTCGGTGAAGTCGTCGAGGGCCTCGACGTAGTCGACAAGATCCGCGCCGTCGCCACCGGCAACAAGGGCTTCCACCAGGACGTGCCGAAGGAAGACGTGATCATCGAGAAGGCCGAGATCGTTTGATTCTCTTCATTTCCGATCTGCACCTGTCGCCCCGGTCGCCCGGGGCGACTGCTTTGTTCCTGCAGTTTCTTGCCGGGCGCGCCCGGCAGGCGACGGAGCTCTACATCCTCGGCGACCTCTTCGAAGCCTGGATCGGCGACGACGACATCGACGAGCCCTACAACGCCCGCATCATCGCCGCCCTGCACGCCGCCAGTGAAGCCGGCCTGCGCATCAGCTTGTTGCACGGCAACCGCGACTTCCTGCTCGGGGCCGGCTTTGCCGCAGCGACCGGTATTCGTCTGATCGGCGACCCCTACGTTCTTTCCACGCCGGAGTGGCAGTTCGTGCTCTCCCACGGCGATGCGCTCTGCCTCGACGACGCGGCCTACATGGCCTTCCGCGCCCAGGTGCGCAATCCCGACTGGCAGACGGCCCTGCTCGCCAAGCCGCTCGCCGAACGCCGCGCCATCGCCGCCCACATGCGCGAGGTCAGCGAATCGAGCCAGCGTGGCAAGGAAAACCCCTACACCGACCTGCAGTTGGCCGCGACCGACGACTTCCTGCGCGAATACGGCTACGCCACCTTCATCCACGGACATACTCACCAGCCGGCGATGCACGATCACCTGGTCGACGGCATCCATGTCGAGCGCTGGGTGCTCGCCGACTGGCATGAAGCGCGCGGCGAATGCCTGATCTGGGATGGCGAGGCCCTGCGCCGCGAAGCCATCCTGCCCGAAACCTGATCCCGTGAGCGAGACCGACAAGGCGCTCGACATCCTGCGCGATGTCTTCGGCTACCCCGCCTTTCGCGGCGCCCAGGCCGAGATCATCGAGCACGTCGGCAACGGTGGCGACGCCCTCGTCCTGATGCCGACCGGCGGCGGCAAGAGCCTCTGCTACCAGATTCCCGCCCTGCTCCGTCCGGGCTGCGCTGTCGTCGTTTCACCACTTATCGCGCTGATGCAGGACCAGGTCGATGCGCTGACCCAACTCGGCGTCAAGGCCGCCTGCCTCAATTCGACGCTCGACTGGCGCGAAGCCCAAGCGGTCGAACAGGCGATGTTCTCAGGTCAGCTCGACCTCGTCTACATCGCCCCAGAACGCCTTCTGCTCGACCGCACGCTGGCCATGCTCGATGCGCTGTACGAAGCCGGCAAGCTGGCACTGTTCGCCATCGACGAGGCCCACTGCGTCTCGCAGTGGGGACACGATTTCCGCCCGGAATACCTGCAGCTGTCGGCGCTGCACGAGCGCTACCCCAAGGTTCCCCGCATCGCGCTGACCGCCACCGCCGACAAGGCGACGCAGAACGAGATGCAGACCCGCCTCGGCCTCGCCGAGGCCCGCGTCTTCCTGTCCAGCTTCGACCGGCCGAACATCCGCTACACCGTGGTCGAAAAGGACAACGCGAAAAAGCAGTTGCTCGGCTTTCTCGCCGGGCGCAAGGGCCAGGCCGGCATCGTCTATTGCCTGTCGCGCAAGAAGGTCGAGGAAACCGCCGCCTGGCTGTCCGAACAAGGGTACCCGGCCCTCCCGTACCACGCCGGTCTGCCCGCCCCCGAGCGCGCCGCCAACCAGCGCCGCTTCCTGCGCGAGGAAGGCCTGGTCATGTGTGCCACCATCGCCTTCGGCATGGGCATCGACAAGCCCGACGTCCGCTTTGTCGGCCATCTGGATTTGCCGAAAAGCATCGAAGCCTATTACCAGGAAACCGGCCGTGCTGGCCGCGACGGCGAACCGGCCGAAGCCTGGATGGCCTACGGCATGCAGGACGTCGCTTTGCAGCACGCGCGGATCGCCGAATCCGGCGCCGGCGAGGGACAGAAAATCCTCGAATCGCAGCGCCTGACTGCCCTGCTCGCCTATTGCGAGGCACCGCGCTGCCGCCGCCAGGTGCTGCTCAATTACTTTGGCGAACAACGTCAGCCCTGTGGCAATTGCGATGTCTGCGCTGAGCCACCAGAACTGTGGGACGGCACGCAGGCGGCACAGAAGGCTCTGTCAGCCATCTTCCGCACCGGCATGCGCTTCGGCGTCACACATCTGACCGATATCCTGCGCGGCAAGGCCACCGACAAGGTCAAACAGTGGAACCATGATCAGCTACCGACCTTCGGTGTCGGCGGCGATCTCGACGATCATGCCTGGAAAAGCGTCTTCCGTCAGTTGGCGGCGGCCGGACTGGTCCATGTCGACATGGCCGAGCACGGCGCCCTGCAATTGACCGATGCCGCACGCGAAGTACTCAAAGGACAGCGCAAGGTCGAACTACGCCGACCGGCAAAGCGCAAATTGACACCATCACGCAGCAGCGCTGCCGTCGCCAGCGAATTGACGCCGGCCGACGAGGCCCTGTTCCAACTGCTACGCAAATGGCGCGCCGATACCGCTCGCGAACAGGGCGTACCGGCCTACGTCATCCTGCACGACAAGACACTGCGCGAACTGGCCGAGGTTCGCCCGGTCAGCCATGGCCTGCTGGCCGGCATTACCGGCATGGGGACCGCCAAGATCGACCACTACGGCGCCGAACTGCTCGAACTGATCCGCAACGAGGGCTGATTCGCCTGCTGCTATGGCCCAGCCGCATCTTCTGGTGTTAGATTCTCGTCATTAAACAATCCGGGGAGGAAACAGACATGCCACAAGAGGTCGAAGCACTGGATCAACTCAAGATCGTTCTGGAATGGTTGATGGCGCTCCAGGAGCGCGATCCGCTGTCGCTGCATTTCGGCCTTGTCCATGTCTGTTTTCATGACCGACAAGCCTTGGGTGCTGCCTACGGCGCGCAGGATGCGTCGAAGATGCTCAACGATTTGGCCCTCAAGATGCGGCAGGCCTTTCGCAAGACCGACATCGTGGCCCGTGACGGTACCGATTTCTGGATTCTGGTTCCCTATACCTCGCCGGAAACCGTCCTCGAAAAGGTCAGCTTGCTCGTCAAGCTGGCGGCCGACGACGGCCTGAGCATCGTTGATCGCGATGTCGCCGTATTTTCGCTGCCCGATTCCGAGGTTATGAACGGCAGTTCATTCGAGTCAGCTGGCGAGCTTCTCGCCCATCTCAAGAAAAATCGCCAGATCACCTTCCGCTGGGAACACGCCAAGGCTTGAGAAAAGCTCGGCCAAGCGGCTGATCTGACCAGCCGCCCTATCGCAGTTTGCGCTGGGCCAACCCCTGCAGTTCGGGACTCAACCCCGGGCTGTTGAGGGCCCGGCGAAAAGCCTCGCGGGCTTCCTGGCCATGCCCCTCGGCCTCCAGAGCGAGCCCAAGCCCGACCCAGGCACGACCTTCTGCCGGCTTCAAGCGCAGCGCCGCACGATAATGCTCGGCCGCATCGGCACTGCGCCCCTGACGTTGAGCAATGGCTCCGGCCAAGGCCAGCATGTCGGCATCGTTGGCGGACTGCGCCAGCGCTTCCTCTACGACCTGCCGTGCCGCCGGCAAATCGCCCCGCTCCATCTCCAGGCGTGCCAGCCAAGCATACCAAGGCAACTGCCCGGGACGTACCCGGATGCCATCGCGCAATACCGAGCACGCCTGCCCGAGGTCGCGCTGCTCGATGTACTGGCGGACCAGCAACTGCCGCACCGCCTGATGCTGCGGACTGGACGTCAGCGCTTGCCGCGCCAGCATCAGACTCTCACTTGTCCGCCCCTGCGAATATGCATCAAGTGCCTGCCGGTAGATCCGCTCGGCGACATCATCGCCGTCCTCGAGCGGCATCGTCTTGGCTATGCCTGCCGGCCGGCTTGCAGGCACTTCCTCGGTTTTCAGCTTAGCCGACACGGGCGCCGACGGCGGTACCGTTTTCTCGGCAGGCACACTGGGGGAGGGAAGCACTTCCTTTGGCACAGGAGCCGCTACCGTCGCAGGCTCAGGCATCTTCGGTGCCGGAGCAAGCTGCGCGCTGAGCGTCGTACTACTGAGCAGGGTAGGCTCGCTGACCACGACCGCCTCAGCTAGTGGGGACACCTGCGGGGGGGCCATCGGTGGTGCAGGCTCGGCGACGGGTGGCGGGCTAGCGGGGGGTGCTGGAGGCTGCTCTACCGGGGCTGGATTCCCCGGCATCAAGAAGATCGCACCGCCGATCGCCAGGCCCAGGGCAATAGCCAACAAGAGGGCGCGACGATGGTTTGCCGACGACGAAACGACCGGCGAGACGCGCACTTCCGGAGGCAGGCCAGCTGACTCCTCCATGCCGCTGCCTCGCTTCTCCAGGTTCTGGAGCATTTGATTGATCAGACTCACTACCGCCTCACCACCAGTACCACGGGCGCTGCGCCCCCTCGGTGTCGCGCGCCGCGGCACGGACATGCG
>JAEUOD010000031.1 GCA_016791065.1 Dechloromonas sp.
CGGTCAAAGGCGGCCGGGCGAGAGTCGAGCGAGAGTCGACTCATGGGACAAGGGCGTCCATCCGAGCTGCCAACCGGCGGCCAGGATGAGACGCCCATTTTGTTTTTGGATTCTGTGAATCAAGGAGCAAGCAATGGAAGATCGCAAACTGGCACTCGAAGGCTCGTCGGAAACCGCACCTGCCTTTTCTCGTCGTCAATTCGTTTCAGCCGCAATGGGAGCCTCTCTGATGGCCATGGTACCCCCCGGCGTTCGCAGCGGTGCCTGGGCCGCTGGGTCGGACGCCCCCGAAAAGAAGGAACTCCGTATCGGCTTCATCCCGCTTACCGACTGCGCCTCCGTCGTGATGGCCGCGGTCAACAAGTTCGATGAAAAGTACGGCATCAAGATCATTCCGACCAAGGAAGCCTCCTGGGCCTCGGTGCGCGACAAGCTGGTCAACGGCGAACTCGATTGCGCCCACGTCCTCTACGGCCTGATCTACGGGGTGCAGCTCGGCGTCGGTGGTCCGAAGAAGGACATGAACGTCCTGATGAGCCTGAACAACAACGGCCAGGCGATCACGCTGTCGAACCAGCTAAAGGACAAGGGCGCCATCGACGGCCCGAGCCTGGCCAAGCTGGTCGCCAAGAAGGAGAAGGAATATACCTTCGCCCAGACCTTCCCGACCGGCACCCACGCCATGTGGCTCTTCTACTGGCTGGCGGCGCAGGGCATCAACCCGCTCAAGGACGTCAAGACGATCACCGTACCGCCCCCGCAGATGGTCGCCAACATGCGCGTCGGCAACATGGACGGCTTCTGCGTCGGCGAGCCCTGGAACAACCGCGCCATCATGGACAACATCGGTTTCACGGCGACGACGACCCAGGACATCTGGACCGACCATCCGGAAAAGGTGCTCGGTACCACCGCCGAGTGGGTGCAGAAGAATCCGAACACCGCACGTGCCGTGGTCGCCGCCATCCTCGATGCCGGCAAGTGGATCGATGCCTCGCTGCCCAACAAGCAGAAGACGGCCGAAACCATCGCCAACAAGGCCTATGTGAACACCGACACCGAGGTCATCGTCGCCCGCATGCTCGGCCGCTACCAGAACGGCCTGGGCAAGAGCTGGGACGACAAGAACCACATGAAGTTCTTCAACGACGGCGCGGTCAACTTCCCGTACCTCAGCGACGGCATGTGGTTCATGACCCAGCACAAGCGCTGGGGGCTGCTCAAGGATCATCCGAAGTACCTGGAGGTCGCCAAGCAGGTCAATCGCATCGACATCTACAAGCAGGGTGCCACCGCCGCCGGCGTCGCGCTGCCCAAGAGCGACATGCGCAGCCACAAGCTGGTCGATGGCGTGGTCTGGGACGGCAAGGATCCGGCCAAGTACGCCGACTCCTTCAAGGTCAAGGCCTGATCACGCTTCTCGTCATTCCCGGTCCAGCCGGGAATGACGGTTCAACCCAACGCTTGAGGAGCAAACCATGAGCGCATTGACGATCACCGGTGATTTCGCTGCGGCCGCGCCGGGCGAAGAGACAACCCCCAGCAAGCCGGCCGCGACGCCTGTCGCAGCGCCGGTCAAGGAAAAGAAAATGGAAAAGACAGCCTCCCTGCCGGCCGGCGTGCCGCTCGGCGAGAAATTCGGCGCCTTCCTGCGCAGCGCCTTGCCGCCGGTACTCGGCATGCTGGTGTTGCTCGGCATCTGGCACGTCGCCACCCATAAGGGCGGCAGCATTCCCGGCCCGGCCCAGGTCTGGGAGGCCGCTGTCGCGCTGTTCGCCGACCCGTTCTACCGTAACGGGCCGAACGACCAGGGCATCGGCTGGAACGTGCTGTCCTCGCTGCAGCGCGTCGGCATCGGCTTCGGCTTCGCGGCTCTGGTCGGCATTCCGCTCGGCTTCATCCTCGGCCGTTCGGCCTTCCTGTCGGCCATGGTCAATCCGATCATCAGCCTGTTGCGGCCGGTGTCGCCGCTGGCCTGGCTGCCGATCGGCCTGCTGGTATTCAAGAAGGCCGACCCGGCGGCGACCTATACCATCTTCATCTGCTCGATCTGGCCGATGATCATGAATACCGCCCAGGGCGTGCAGCGCGTGCCGCAGGATTACCTCAACGTCGCCCGCGTGCTGGCGCTGTCGGAGTGGAAGGTCGTCACCAAGATCCTCTTCCCGGC
>JAEUOD010000054.1 GCA_016791065.1 Dechloromonas sp.
ACGGTTGCCGTTTACTCCGAAGCTGACAAGGATGCCTTGTTCGTCGACATGGCCGACGAAGCTGTCTGCATCGGCCCGGCTGCCTCGAAAGAGTCCTATCTGGTCGCCGACAAGATCATCGCTGCCTGCAAGCAGACCGGCGCTCAGGCCGTCCATCCGGGCTACGGCTTCCTGTCGGAAAACGCCGAGTTCTCGCGTCGTCTCGAAGAAGAAGGCATCAAGTTCATCGGTCCGAAGCACTACTCCATCGCCAAGATGGGCGACAAGATCGAGTCCAAGAAGCTGGCCATCGAAGCCAAGGTCAATACCATCCCGGGCTACAACGATGCCATCGACGGCCCCGACGCTGCCGTGGAAATCGCCAAGAAGATCGGCTACCCGGTCATGATCAAGGCTTCCGCCGGTGGCGGTGGCAAGGGTCTGCGTGTTGCCTACAACGACGCCGAAGCCCATGAAGGCTTCTCGTCATGCGTCAACGAAGCGCGTAACTCTTTCGGCGACGACCGCGTCTTCATCGAAAAGTACGTTCTCGAGCCGCGCCACATCGAAATTCAGGTGTTGGGCGACAGCCACGGCAACTACGTCTACCTGAACGAGCGCGATTGTTCGATCCAGCGTCGCCACCAGAAGGTCATCGAAGAAGCGCCGAGCCCCTTCGTCGACCCGGAGATGCGCAAGGCGATGGGCGAACAGGCCGTGGCCCTGGCTCGCGCGGTGAATTACGAATCGGCCGGTACGGTCGAATTCGTCGTTTCCGGTGCGACCAAGGAGTTCTACTTCCTGGAAATGAACACCCGCCTGCAGGTCGAACACCCGGTCACCGAACTGATCACTGGCCTCGATCTGGTCGAGCAGATGATTCGCGTCGCCTACGGCGAAAAACTGCCGCTGACCCAGGCAGATGTGCAGATCAACGGCTGGGCCATGGAATGCCGGATCAACGCCGAAGACCCGTTCCGCGGCTTCCTGCCCTCTACTGGCCGTCTGGTCAAGTTCCAGCCGCCGAAGGAAATCGACGGCCAGGTGCGCGTCGATACCGGCGTCTACGACGGCGGCGAGATTTCGATGTTCTACGACTCGATGATCGCCAAGCTGATCGTGCACGGCGCGACCCGCGAGCAGGCCATTGCCCGCATGCGCGATGCGCTGAACGGCTTCGTCATCCGCGGCATTTCCTCGAACATCCCGTTCCAGGCCGCGCTGATGCAGCATCCGGTCTTCCATTCCGGCATCTTCGACACCGGCTTCATCCCCAAGCACTACCCGACCGGCTTCGACGCCTCGATGGTGCCGCACGATGACCCGGCCCTGCTGGTTTCCGTTGCCGCTTACGTCTACCGCGCCTTCACCGACCGTTCCGCCTCGATCACCGGCCAGCTCCAGGGCCACGAGCGCATCGTCGGCGACCAGTGGATGGTCGTGCGTCTGAACAAGGAAGGCAACGAGCAACACGCGGTCACCGCCCGTCCGATTCCCGGCGGCTACCACGTAGAGTACAAGGGCGAGCAGTACGAAATCCTGTCCGACTGGAAGCTGGGCGAGTCCCTGTTCAACGGCACCTGCAACGGCGAGGAATTCACCCTGCAGGTCGAGCGCCACAAGACCAAGTACAGCCTGTTCCACTGGGGCACGCGTGCCGACTTCATGGTGATGTCGGCTCGTGCCGCGGAGCTGCTGGCGCTGATGCCCGAGAAGCAGACACCCGACCTTTCGAAGTTCCTGATGTCGCCGATGCCGGGCTTGCTGCGCGAAGTCGCGGTCAAGGTCGGTCAAGAAGTGAAGGCCGGCGAAAAGCTGGCCGTCATCGAAGCCATGAAGATGGAAAACATCCTCAAGGCCGACCAGGACTGCAAGGTCAAGAAGATATCCGCTGCCGCCGGCGAAAGCCTGTCGGTGGATCAGATCATCATCGAGTTCGAGTAAGCCGGCTCGGTCATTCTGAGCAGAGCAAGGGCCCGTCATCGACGGGCCTTTTTTCGTTCACGTGCGCTTGCAGGCGTAGCGTACGAAATCGATACCGCGTTCAAGAACCTCGTAAGGTACAAGGTGGGTGACCGAGGTTCCCTCGAGCGCCAGGCCGAAATTGAGGCGAGCTCCTGCATTGACCGGAAGGATGAGGGAAAGATGACCATGGCCTTCGAGCAGGAAGGCTGCGATCCGGGGCATTTTCTGGTTGAGCGGCCCTGGCCGCTTGAGCCAGCCTGCCTCGATATCCTCGTCGTAACAATGCAGGCCGCCGATCAGTTCGTGACCAGGCGTGCATTGCAACCCGAAAAGTACGCCGAGACGCGGCGCCTTTTCCTCGCGGAGGGCCACCAGACAGGGTGACTGACGCCGGGGCTGGCCTCTGCTCGCGATACGATGGAGCAGGCCGTCATCCATGCTCCAGGTCTCGCCACTGAGCTTGACCTTGTTGACCGCGCTCTGAATGCGCTCGGCCTGATCGAAACCAAAAACCGCGACGCGCTCATGCGCGATCGAGCCGCTTGTCGTATCGAGGTCGGGCGGGTTGAGCGGCTCGCCGTTGAAGAGGGCAAAGGCATTTTCATTGCCAAAGAAGAGCTCGATTGGCCCACTCTCGCCGGTGGGCCGTTGCGGTGGGCGTTGCAGGCTGTCGCCAAGTTCGGCGAGCAGTCGAGTGCAGGCGGCGGGCGAGAGTTCGCGACCGAGTTTGAGTGCTTCGGTGGATTCGCCAGCCCTGAGGGCGTCAATGCGCTGGCGGATTTTGCGCGTCACGGTTTTCACATCCAGCCAGCGCGGGACTTCGTCTGGTAACGGAGTGGTCGAGAGATGCTGCAGGTCGAGCATCGGAACCTTCCCTGTTTCATCGGGCTCGCGCTGGAAAGTGGTCAACTCGCGCCAGCGGCTGATGGCCCGGTTCGCAACCAGCAGTTCACTTGCTGTCAGGCGGTAGGGATCGATCTGGCGAAGCAGGAAGGCCCAGGCGAGATGGCCACCGATATGGCTGTCGCCGAAATGCGGAAAATCGGGATCGGGCAGCGGCTGGCGCAGTAGTTCGTGTTTCGCGGCATATGCCAGAACCCCGAAAAGCCAGTGGTCAAGCGGTTCTGGATACTGTTGAGCCGCCTGGAAGTAGCAATAGGCTGTCATCCGGAAGGCACAGGCGGCACGGTTGAGCGGCAGGCTTCGCGCCGCCGGCAGCAGGTGTGGAACACGGCGCAGGTAGGCGATACCGAGGCTCGACCAAAGCTGTTGGGCCGCCTCGAAGCAACGCTGATCGTCATCGGTTAGCGGCAGCGGCTTGCGGAAAAAGCGGGCTTCAACACCGGCCTGGACGGGCGCGGCGGCGCTCCGCATCAGGTTGAGCAGCGAAATCGCATCCTCCGCCAGCATCTCGCTAGCATCGATGGCTTCGATTTGCTGTGTCAGCGCGCCGAGCATGAACAGGGCTAGCGTCTGCGGCTGGCGGGCCAGCCAGCCGCGAGCCGATTCGGGATCGGCAAAGGCGGGTTCGAATTTGCGGTTGGGTTCGGGCAGACTTAGCCAGTGCATGATGCCTCCGTTGAGCGTATGCTCGGGCCATGAGCGGATTTGAACATTATGATCGTGAACTGGCTGAACTGGATCACGAGATTCGGCGTTATGCGGCCATCTGTGGCGTGGATCTGGCCAAGCGCCATGAAATCGATGCCTGCCTGAGCGATCACCACCAGGAGTGGGCCGACGACAAGGCGCGCCAAAGCCTGCAGGGACTGTTGATCCTGCGCATCAAGGTGGAAGCGGAGATGCTCGAATTGGGGTTTTCGCCATCGCCGCTCCTGCCACCACCGCCGCCGGAGGCGTGATCAGCCGTCGGCGTTGATGCGGGCGATCAGGGCCTGCAGCGTCGCATCGGCCTGATCGTTCTCCACCTGGCAGGTACCGGCCGCCTGATGGCCACCGCCGCCGTAGGCTAGCATCAGTTCGCCGACATTGGTCTTGCTGGCGCGGTCGATGATCGACTTGCCGGTGGCGAACACCGTATTCTGCTTCTGCACGCCCCACATCACGTGAATCGAGATGTTGGTCTGCGGAAACAGCGCGTAGATCACGAAGCGGTTGGTCGCCCAGATGGTTTCTTCCCTGCGCAGGTCGAGCACGACGAGATTCTTGTGCACCGTGGCGCAGCGCAGGATCTGGTCCTTGGCCTTCTCGGACTGCTCGAAATAGAGATCGACGCGCTCCTTGACGTCGGGCAAGGCGAGAATCTCGTCGATGCCGTGATTGCGGCAGTACTTGATCAGATCCATCATCAGCGCGTAGTTGCTGATCCGGAAATCGCGGAAGCGGCCGAGACCGGTGCGGGCATCCATCAGGTAGTTGAGCAGCACCCAGCCCGTCGGGTTGAGGATTTCGTCACGGCTGAACTGGGCCGAGTCGCTCTTGTCGACGGCCTCCATCATGTCGTCGGCAATGGTCGGGAAGGCCTCCTTGCCGCCGTAGTAGTCGTAGACGACGCGGGCCGCCGAGGGGGCGTCGGCCGAGATGATGTGATTCTTGCGTTCGCCCGTGTTGCGGATGGTTTCCGAAAGATGGTGGTCGAAGGCAAGGTGGGCGGCCGCCACGTAGGGCAGGTTTGTAGTGATGTCGCGGCTGGTGATTTCAACCTTGCCGTCCTGCATGTCCTTGGGGTGCACGAACTTGATGTCGTCGATCAGGTTCAGTTCGTTGAGCAGCACGGCGCAGACCAGGCCGTCGAAATCGCTGCGGGTTACAAGGCGGAATTTTTCTTGGGGCATTGTCAGTCTCCGGTGAGCGGGTAGCAGAGCGGATTAAAGCATAACGCCGTGGCGTCGCTGCGGGAAGTTGGGGTCAGGCGATGCGGATGGCCTTGCCCGGGCAGGGGGCGAGGCAGGCGCCGCAGCCGGTACACCGATCGGGGTCGATTTCGGCGAGCGGCGGGCCGCCGAGGCGCGGCGAAAAACGGATCGCGTTGGCATCGCAGAAGTCGCCGCAGGAGCGGCATTCGACGCCATGTTGCGGCAGGCACTGGTCGTTGATGACAGCCTTGAGCTGCCAGGGCGCATCGCCTTCGCGGCGCAGGAGCGCCAGCGGTCGGCAGGCGCTGACGCAGTCGCCGCAGAAGGTGCATTCGCCGCGGCTGAAATCGACCGTCGGATAACCGCCTTCGCCGGCAATCAGGATGCCCTGCGGGCAGGCCTTGAGACAGTCGTCGCAGCGCGTGCAGCGATCGATGAAGGCTTCCTCGGCGAGTGCCCAGGGTGGCCGGATCTGAGCCTTGGGCCGGGTTCTGCCCCGCAGGAAGTTGCGGCGTCCGACGTCGACCATCGTGTGCCTACTGCTTCTTGCCCTGCTTCATTTTGTCGATGCCGCTGCGCAACATCTGGTCGATTTCCGAGCCCGGTTCGACCTGCGGCAGCAGCGCTTCCCAGTAGGCGATGCCCTTCTGGTTCTCGCCCGCTTCCATGGCGGCGGCACCGGCGAGGAAGAGGCTGTGACCGTGCTTGGGATCGATCTTCAAGGCTTTCTCGACCAGCTGGCGTGGCTTGCCGGCCAGGCCCTTGCCGCCGGCCATGGCGATGGTCTCGGCATAGCTGGCGAGCAGTTCAGGATCTTCGTTGATCCTGGATTCGGCCTTGGCATAGGCCTTGACGGCATCGTCGTAACGACCGAGCGCCTTGTAGGAGCGGCCGAGCATCAGCCAGCCCTGGAGGTCATCCGGGTTCGCCTCCATGCGTGCCGCCAGCTTGGCGACCATCTCGTCGATCTGTTCCGCCGTCATCTGCGGCTGGGCCGGACGGGCGGCGGTTTGCGCCGGGTCGAGCGCGCGCGGATTGCCGAGCAGCGCATAGGCCGCCATGGCGGCCAGCGGGAGCAGCAACAGGATGGCGATGGCGGTCTTGCGGCTGGCTGCCGGCGCTCCCACGGTGGCTTCGGCCGGCCCGGCATCGACCTCCTCGAGCAGGCGACGCTGCAGTTCGGCGCGAGCCTGTTCGAAATCGGCGGCGGCCAGCGTGCCCTCGGCCTTTTCACGGTCGAGTTCGGCGAGCTGGTCGCGGAAAATGGCGAGATTGGCTTCCTTGCGGTCGGTGCGCGGTTTGCCGGCACGGACGCCGAGCCAGAGCGGCGGCAGGACGAAGGCGGCAACCACCACGATCAACAGGGTGGCGAAAAGGGCAAACTGGGTCATTTCGGGTCGGATTCCTTGAGCAGCGCGTCGGCGCGGCTGGCCTCATCGGCGGAAAGGGGTTTTTCGTCGGCGACGCGGGTGGCGCGACGGCGCAGGTAGCGCAGCAGGAAGAAGATGCCGAACAGCAGCAGGGCAATCGGGCCGCCCCAGAGCAGCAGCGTGATGCCCTTGACCGGCGGCCGGTAGAGCACGAAGTCGCCATAGCGGACGACCATGAAGTCGATGATCTCGCCGTTGGTCTTGCCTTCCTTGATCATGCCGCGGATCTCGCGGCGCAGATCCTGCGCCAGTTCGGCGTTGGAGTCGGCAATGGTCTGGTTCTGGCAGACCAGGCAGCGCAGTTCGACCGAGAGTTCCTGCAGGCGCTTCTCGGCGACCGGATCTTCGGCGACGGCGGCTTCGGTGGCGCTCGACGCGAAGGTCGGGCCGGCGGCGAGGCAGAGCGCGAACATCAGGGCACGCCAGATCATTTGCTCAACTCCGCGACCAGCGGAAGGATCTTCTTCTGGAGAACATCCGGGGTGATCGGCCCGGTATGCTTCATGCGGATGACGCCGGCCTTGTCGATGACGTAGGTTTCCGGCACGCCATAGACACCGTAGTCGATGCCGACGCGGCCATCGAGGTCCATGACGGTCAGCTTGTAGGGGTCGCCGTGCTCGGCCAGCCACTTGTTGGCGCGTTGCCAGGCCAGTTTCTTCTCTTCGTCGGCCGGCATCTTGCTCATGTCGAAACCGCCGTCGCCGCGAACTTCCTTGTAGTTGAGGCCAAGCAGCGGGATATCGGACTTTTTCGAGAACTCGACCAGTACCGGGTGCTCCTGGCGGCAGGAGACGCACCACGAGGCCCAGACGTTGAACAGCCAGACCTTGCCCTGCATGTCCTTGGGGCCGAGCGTCTTGTCCGGCGTGGCGAGGATGGGTAGTTCGAAGGCCGGCGCCGGTTTGCCAACCAGCGGCGAGGGGACGTCGCGCGGATTCAGGCCGAGGCCGACGGTGAGCAGGGCGACGAGAGCGGCGAAGGCGCCGAGGATCCAGTAGTAGCGGTTCATGCTTGTTGCGTTCCGGCCGGGGTTTTGACAGTGGCGGTGCTGCGTACCTTGATGCGGTAGCGACGGTCGAGCAGGGCGAGCAGGCCGCCGAGCGCCATCAGCACGCAGCCGCCCCAGATCCAGTCGACGAAGGGTTTGTAATAGACGCGGACTGCCCACTCGCCTTCCGGCTTGTCGCGGTCGATCGGCTCGCCGAGCGAGACGTAAACGTCGCGCCAGAGGCCGGCATCGATTGCCGCTTCGGTCATCGGCATGGCCGAGGAGTGATAGTTGCGCTTCTCGGGCGTCATCTTGCGCAGCAGCTTGCCATCGACGGCGAGGTCGAAGTCGCCCTGGGCCGCGGCATAGTTCGGTCCCTCGACGGCCTTGACGCCGTTGAAGGTGAAGCTGTAGCCGGCGACCGTAACGACATCGCCAGGCCCCATCTTGATGTCCTTCTCCTGCTCGAAGCTCATCACCATGGTGACGCCGACCACGAAGACGGCGACGCCGATGTGGGCGAGGTGCATGCCGACGAAGCTGCGTGGTTGCTTGAGGGCGGCGGCGACGAAGGACTGGCCGGCGCGTGTGCTTTGAACGCGCTCGATGAAATTGACGATGCCGCTCAGCGTGATCCAGGCGGCGAGCAGGATGCCGAGCGCGGTCAGTGCCGACCAGTGGCCGTAGAGCAGCGGCACGGCGATGGCGACGACTACCGCGGCGGCGAAGGCCCAGCGCAGGGTACGCAGGATTTCGGGAATCGAGGCTTCCTTCCAGCGGGCGAAGGGACCGGCCGCCATGAGAAAGAGGATAGGGGTCATCACCGGCACGAACACCGCATTGAAGTAGGGCGGCCCGACCGAAATCTTGCCGACGCCGAGCGCGTCGATGAGCAGCGGGTAGAGCGTACCGAGCAGCACGGTGGCGCAGGCGACGACAAGCAGCACATTGTTGGTGAGCAACATCGATTCGCGCGAGACCAGCCCGAAGCGGCCGCCCAGGCCGACCTTGGGAGCGCGCCAGGCGAACAGGGCGAGCGAGGAGCCGATCACGGCGACCAGGAAGATCAGGATGAAGATGCCGCGCGTCGGGTCGGTGGCGAAGGCGTGCACCGAAGTCAGCACGCCGGAACGAACGAGGAAGGTGCCGAGCAGCGAGAGCGAGAAGGCGGAAATCGCCAGCAGTACCGTCCAGTTCTTGAAGCTGCCGCGCTTTTCGGTGACCGCCAGGCTGTGGATCAGCGCCGTGCCGACCAGCCAGGGCATGAATGAGGCGTTCTCGACCGGGTCCCAGAACCACCAGCCGCCCCAGCCCAGTTCGTAATAGGCCCACCACGAGCCCATGGCGATGCCCAGGGTCAGGAAGATCCAGGCGGCCGTCGTCCAGGGCCGGGACCAGCGCGCCCAGGCGGCGTCGAGCTGGCCGGAGAGCAGGGCGGCGATGGCGAAGGCGAAGGCGACCGAGAAACCGACGTAGCCCATGTAGAGCAGCGGCGGGTGGATGATCAGGCCGGGATCCTGGAGCAGCGGGTTGAGGTCGCGCCCTTCGGCTGCGCCGGGCAGCAGGCGGTTGAAGGGATTGGAGGTGAACAGGATGAAGAGCAGGAAGCCGAAGGCGACCAGGCCGAGCGTGCCGAGCACGCGGGCGACCATGGCTTCCGGCAGGTCGCCGGAGAAGACGCGGACGGCGAAGGCCCACCAGGCCAGCATCAGCATCCAGAGCAGCAGCGAGCCTTCA
>JAEUOD010000059.1 GCA_016791065.1 Dechloromonas sp.
CGCGAGGATCTGGCGCTCCAGCCGCAGCACGGCGGGGTCGTCGGGCTGGCGCGGCCGGCGCGCCTCGACCGTCATCAGGCGCTTGAGCACCCGGCTTTCGAGACGGGCGAACTCCGGCTCGCCATGCTCGCGCGGCCGGGCCAGGGCGACCTTCTCGTCGAGCGTGATACGGCCGTCCTCGACCAACACGATGCGGTCGCCCAGCGCCACCGCTTCCGAAACGTCGTGGGTGACGAGCAGCGCGGTGAATCGGTGTTGCTTCCAGATGCTTTCGATCAGGCGCTGCATTTCGATGCGGGTCAGCGCATCGAGCGCGCCGAGCGGCTCGTCGAGCAGCAGGAGGCGCGGTCGGTGAATCAGCGCCCGGGCCAGGGCGACGCGCTGGCGCTGGCCGCCGGAAAGACGGCTCGGCCATTCGTCCGCCCGGTCGGCTAGGCCGACCTGGGCGAGCACTTCGAGCGCCCGCGCACGAATTTCCTGCTTCGATCCGTCGAGGCCGATGGCGATGTTCTGGATCACCGTGCGCCAGGGCAGCAAGCGGGCATCCTGGAACATCATTCGGACATCGTCCTTGTGCAGCCCGGCCGGCTGGCCATTGAGCCGGATGCCGCCTTCGCTGGCGCTGTCGAGGCCGGCAAGCAGGCGCAGCAGCGTGCTCTTGCCGCAACCGCTGCGGCCGACGATGGCGACGAATTCGCCCGGCTCGATGGCAAGATCGAGCCCATGCAGCACCTGGCGCTCGCCGAAGCGCTTGATCAGCCGTTCAACGCCGATGGCGAGGCCGGGCGCTTGTTCGGTACTGCGGATTTCATTGAGTTCGCGATGATCGATTTGCATGATGTCTTTCCTCAGGCAGCGCCGTAGGCATTGTTCCATTTGAGCCAGCGGCCTTCGAGGGCGCGCGCGGCAACGTCGGCCAGCTTGCCGAGCACGGCATAGAGCAGGATGCCGAGCAGCACGACATCGGTCTGCAGGAATTCACGGGCATTCATCGTCATGTAACCGATGCCGGCCTGCGCCGAGATGGTTTCGGCGACGATCAGGATGACCCACATGAAGCCGAGACCGTAGCGCACGCCGACCAGGATGGAAGACAGCGCACCGGGCAGGATGACTTCGCGGTAGAGCGACCAGCCTTTCAGGCCGTAGCTCCGGCCCATCTCGATCAGCGCCGGATCGACCGAACGGATGCCATGGAAGGTGTTAATGTAGACCGAGAAGAAAACGCCGAAGGAAATCAGGAAGAGCTTCGCCGTCTCATCGATGCCGAACCACAGGATGACCAGCGGAATTAGCGCCAGCGGCGGGATGTTGCGGATCATCTGCAGCGTGGTATCGAGCGCGATCTCGGCCTTGCGGAAGGAGCCGGTGAACAGGCCGAGCACGAGCCCCAGGCCGCCGCCGATGGCGAAACCGGTCATCGCGCGCACGGCGCTGACCCGGACGTGCTGCCAGAGTTCGCCGGTGGCGGCGAGCGCCACGCCGGCCTTCAGGACGGCAAAGGGTTCGGGCAGGATGCGGCTGGACAGCCAGCCGACGCGGGCAGCAAGCTCCCAAAGGACGAGAATGGCGATCGGCAGCAGCCAGGGGATCAGCCCCCTGCCCGCCCGTGCGAAGAAATGGTGCTTCTGGCTCATCGTTCGACTCCGGCTGGCCTCGTTACAGCTTGGCGATGGAGACTTCGGTGGCCTTGACCAGTGCCAGCACCTCGGTGCCGACCGCCAGTTTCAGTTCCTTGACCGACCGCGTGGTGATGACCGAGGTGACGATGCCGAAAGGGGTATCGACATCGATCTCGGAAACGACCGGCCCTTCGATGATTTCCTTGACCTTGCCACGGAACTGGTTGCGTGCATTGATGGACTGGATGGACATGATGATTTCCCTGTCAAATGAATTGGATGGGGAAATTATGCGGAGCAGCCCCGCCCCGACGAACGACGAATCGCTTGGAAGCTTATGCGTCGGCTCTTCTAAGCAAATAATGCCGGCCTAGCCGGTTTTGCGCCGGGTGGCCCTGCGGGGTGCTTCGCCGTCACTACTGGCTACTCGCTTCGCTCCCGGGGGGCGCGGGCTGTCTGCCTGGGCCTGCTCCAGCCAGAACAGGGCATCGACGTACGACAGGTAGCGCTGGAGGTAGGCCGGCGAGGTATCGCGCATTCTTTGCAGCGCGCGCAGCACGAGATGATGGGAGTTGAGCGGGCCGGCATTTTCCGGCGCCCGTTCGATGGCCTCGGCCAATTGCCGCTCGATGCTCAGCATCGACCAGGTGCTGCGGAAATAGGTCATCGCCTTCAGTTCGTCGGGTGCCGCGGGCATTCGCTCGCCGCCCACCGGTGCGACGGCAGGTGTGCCCGCCGCCACGGGCCTTTCCGGCAGGTGCTGGGCGAGCAAGGCCAGCAGTTCACCGAGGCCGCCAAGCGCGGGCTCGCTAGCTTCAGTCGCCCCGGTTACGGGCGCGGGAGCCTCCCGCGCGAGCCGTTCGGCAAAATCATCCAGCGCCAGGGCCAGCCGGGTGTCGAGCAATGCCCGGGCCGCACCATGCTGGGCGGCTGTACGCCGGGCCAGTGATTCGATGAAACGAAAGCGGACGGGATCGCGGCGATCCGCGCCCTGTGCCCGCCAGGCGGCAATCAGCGCCTGCGTCTCGCCTTCCGGCAGCGACTTTCCGGGCGTGCCGGAGTCAGCCATGGCCTTCCTTGTTGGCCCGCGCGGTCCTCGGCACCGGCGCCATTTCGACGCGCCGGTTCCGGGAACGTCCTTCGCTGTCGGCGTTGGAAGCAACCGGTTGTTCGGGCCCGAAAGCCGCCGCGAAGATGGCGGCCGACGGCACGCCTTCCTCGATCAGGGTCCGGGTCACGGTCAGCGCACGCTGGGCCGAGAGTTCCCAGTTGTCGGCAAACTGCCGGTTGCTGCCGAGCACCGGACGATCATCGGTAAAGCCGCTGATCATGAGCATTTCTTCACGCGCGCCGAGATAAGCGGCGAGCGGCGCCGCCAGGCTCTTGAGTACTTGCCGGCCTTCCGGCTGCAACTGGTCGGAGTTGAGAGCGAACAGCACGCTGCCGCTGATGCCGATACGGCCGTTATTCAGGGTGACGCGGCCGGAGGCGAGCGGAATGGCCAGCGCCTTTTCAAGCGCCTCGCGCCGCTGCTCCTCGGCCTGGCGTTTCTGCACCTCGGCTTCGAGATTGCTGACCAGTTCCATCTGCACCCCGAGCACGCCAACCAGGATCAGCACGAAGGCCCCGAGCAGGCCGGACATCAGGTCGCCGAATACGGCCCAGACCGGCGTGTTGTGCTCGATGCTGGTGTCGACGTCCTCCATGCTCAGGCCCCGCCGACCGGGCTGGCCTGGCGGCCGGAATACTGCTGCAGGTCATCGACCACGCGCTTCTGGGAAAGGATGCTGAGATCGATGATTTCCCGGGCCTGGGCGACGTAGTAGGCCAGTTGCTCGTCGCTGCGCGCCATCGACTTGCCGAGCGCCGATTCAATGCGCTGCAAGGCAGCCATGAGCTTTTCGTTGGATTCGCTGAACAGCTGGACGGCCAGGCCGAAAGCCTCGCCCAGGCTGGCCACTTCGACGGCGCCGCCGGTAATCTGGGCGGCGACATCGACCATCCGGGAGGACTCTGCCTCGATCCGCTCGGCGAATTGCGTCCCGACGCGGTCGAGCAGGTTGGCCGAGGAATCGACCAGCGCATCGATCGCCCCGCGCTGCTCGGTCGAGGCGTGGTTGATCGCATCGAGCAATCCGCCCAGGGTTTCCATGATGCGGCTGCGCTCTTCGAGCAGCGCGTTGTCGCGCGCCATGCTGGCCGAGAGTTCGTGGCGCAACTGGCCGATGACTTCGGCGGCAGCCCGGGGCGCTTCGGCCGCCGTCTCCATCAGGCGGGTGACTTCGCCGATCGTGTGGCCGGCCTGGGCCTGGGCCGTGGCGCTGATCTCGCGGGCGGTTTCGCCCAGCGTCCGGCAGATCGTCTCCTGCTGGGCCAGGGTCTGCGCCCCGGCCTGCTGCCATTCGTCGCGCAATGCGGCAGCCATCGCTTCCAGTCCCTGGCTCAGGACCGCCTGCCGCGCCTCGTCGCGGGCATTGAGTTCCGCCTGCCACGCCGCATGCGCCTCGCGGACCGAAGCCAGCAACGCGGCAGAGCGCTCGGCAAAGGTCTCGGTAAAGGCTTCCCGGGATGCCTGCATGCCTGCGGTCAGGCCCGCGCTGGCTTCGCGGTGGCTATCCAGGGCGCTGGTCCAGTCGGCGGCAACCCGGGTCACGGCGTCGCCGAAACGGGCGGCCAGGCCGTCGAGATGCGTTTCCACCGTTGCCGCGAGCCCCTCGTGCAGCGTCGCCGTCTGCTTGGCCAGGCCGCTGCTTGTATCCACCAGGTCGTTGCGCAGGGCGGCATGCGCTTCGCCGACCGAGGCGAGCAAGGCAGCCGAACGTTCGGCGAAATCGGCATTGAAGGCGGCGAGCGATCTCTGCAGGCAGTCGTTCAGGCGTGCCGAAGTCTCTTCGTGGCGGGCCAGGGCCGTCGTCCAGGTCGCCGCCACGGTATCGACGCTGCCGCCGAAACGCGTGGCGATACCGTCGAGTTGCCGGTCGACCGTTTCGCCGAGCCTCTCGTGCAGCGCACTGGTTTCGCGGGCGATACCCGCCATCGTCGCCGCCACCACGGGCTCAATGCTCTCCCCGGCCAGACGGGCGCTGGCCACCAGGCTTTCGCGGAGCGATTTGTCGACCGCACCCGCCAGGTCGGTATAGATCGCCTTGGCTTCGCGGTGAAAGCCCTCCTGCCCGGCCACCAGGCGTTCGTTGAGTTGCTGGCTCTGACGTTCCATCTGTTCCATGAGCGCCTGCAACTTGTCCACCATCTCGGGCAGGGCCTGGCTCTGGCGTTGCAGGGCCGTGAAGGTTTCCTGACGCTGATGGGTCAGCGAAAAGCCGCGCAGGACGGTGGCGATCCGGGTATCGAGCAGCAGCGCCGCCTGTAGCCGCTCGCGACGGCACAGAGCGGAAATAAGGCCGAGCATGGCGGACGCTGCGACGCCAGCGACCGAGGTGCCGAAGGCAACGCCCAGACCCTTGACCGGCGCCGCCAGCGAGGCGCGGATGGTCTGCAGGTCGGTCGTGCTCTCGAGGGCAATGACTGCACCGTTGAGCGTGACGACCATGCCGAGAAAGGTGCCGAGCATGCCGAGCAGCACGAGCAGGCCGACCAAATAGGGCGTGATGGCCGGGCCGGGCAGACCGACGCGCTCGCCTTCGATGCGCAGGCGCACCGGGTTCTGCAGGATGAGCGGTACCTGGTCGAGCCATTCGCCGAGATGGCCGAGTTGCTCCGGAATGGCCTCCAAGGCGCGCTCGAGGGCCGTCGTCGTGGTATGGAAGTGCAGCATTTCGCGCGCCCCCGTGACATAGACCGCGCCAATGATCAGCGTCATGACGAGCGCCAGCGAACTGTGGCCGACATACCCGAAACCCACCCAAACAATGACGACCAAGCCGATCAGAAAGGCCGCCACGCAAATTTTCCTGTTCATCGCTACTCTGTTACCTCTTTGCCTAATGCCTCAACCAGCCCCGCCACGGGCTGCAGGCGCACATCCAGTTCCGCCAGCAGGACGGCCTGCATTTCGCCGCAATATCCGGCCAGCCAGCCCTCAGGCTGCATCCACAAGGCTGGATCATCCGTTTCGACCGGACCTTCCCACGCCGCCCGGTGGGCCTTGTACAAATTCCCGAAGCGCTTGGCGAGCAGCAACGGCACACTGGCCAGCAGGTTGCGCTCGCGGTTGGCCAGCGCCTGTTCGAGCACCGCATCGAGCGTGGCGAGCTGCTTCAGGGCCGGCGACCGCGCGGCCAGGACTGTCCGTGCAGCGGCCCGTAGCGGCGCGATTGCTGCCCCCATGTCCCGCTGGTGCGCCAGGCAGTAACGATGATAGGGCGAAAAATCAGCCGCACTTTCGGGGCTGGCATTCGGTGCCGGGGTTGGCAATTTTATGCGAGCCCGCCCCGGATTGAGCACCCCGTCCGTCGTGATCGATTCGGCCAGGCTGCGGCGCACGCGATCGAATTCAGCGAACAGCGCAGCATCGGCTCCCTGCTTTGTTGCTGCCGAAGCACCACCGGCCCCCTCGTTGAGGGCCGAAAAGAGCGACATGGCATCGGTGAAATCGAGCCACTGGCCCAGGCGTTCGGCGAAGGAGAGCTTCGATTCTCCGACCTCCGCCACGGCCAGACTGGCGAGAACACGCACCAGCCTGGCGCTGTTCAAGGTGCTGCCTGTCATGCCTGTCGCCATACCCAAACCCGATAACCCAAGGCCCCAAAAAGGCCGCAAGGCTACACCAAATGCGCCCCGAATGCTCAGCTTACGCAGCCGTGGGCAAATCGGGCCGCCATTGACCGGTTCAGGTTCCGTTTTCCTGCCGGCGAGTAGATGAAACCACCTGATTTCGCTGCATCGGCATGAATTTTCTCAATCCTGCCTAGGGCCTGTTCACAGTAACTGATTTGTGTTTACATCCTGGAATTTGGGTGTGACACATGGATCGGCGAATGTTGGACGATGGGCAATGGTTGCGGATAGCGGACTTGTTGCCGGGTAAGCCGACGGACAAAGGTGGTCGTGCGGCTGATAACCGACAGTTTGTTGAAGCGGTTCTGTACCTTGCCCGTATGGGATCACCGTGGCGAGACCTTCCCAAGGAATTGGGCAACTGGCACTCGGTATATGTTCGGTTTGCGCGTTGGGAAAAGTACGGCGTCTGGCATCGCATAGCCGAAGCACTGCAAGGCGATGCCGATCTGGAGGAGTTGTTCATTGATGCGACGATTGTTCGTGCCCACCAGCATGCGGCAGGTGCCCCCAAAAAAACGGTAGCGATCAGGCGATCGGCCGCTCGCGGGGCGGACTGACCACAAAAGTCCATGCCTGCGTCGATGCACTTGGCAACCCGGTTCGTTTGATCCTGACGGCAGGCCAGGTTGCTGATGTCACGCAAGGTGCCGCCTTGCTCCAGGCCATTTCTACTGGCGCAGTTATCGCTGACAAGGGCTACGACAGCGATGCCTTGGTCAACACCATCGAAGCCTCGGGAGCCGAGGCCATCATTCCTCCGCGGAGCAACCGCAACACCCAACGCAAAGTCGATTGGCATCGATACAAGGCGCGAAACCTCGTCGAGCGATTTTTCAATCGCCTCAAGCAGTTCCGACGTATCGCAACCCGATACGACAAACTCGCCAATCGATTCAACGCCTTTCTGCATCTCGCTTGTGCCTATATATGGCTACTGTGAACACGCCCTAGTCTTGAGGAAAAACAACGCCCCGAGCGCAAGCATGGACATCGTCACGGACAAGGCCAGTCCCAGTGTCGCGCCCCCCGTCTGCAAGAGCAGCGCGAACAGATAGGGCGCCGCTGCTTGCACCAGGCGCTGGGCGGCGGCCAGGCGGCCCTGCAGAGCACCGTAGCCCACCGCACCGAAGAGATAGAGTGGCAAGGTACCCTTGGCGATCGTGATCATGCCGTTGCCACCGCCATGCAGCAGCGCAAAGGCAGCTGCCCCGCCCGGTCCGCCGAACGCCAGCATGACGATGCCGCCCAGTGGATGCAGCGCGGTCGCCAGGCGGGCGGTATTCAACGGGTCGGTACGGAAGCGGTGAGCGGCGAAAAATTCTCCGAGGCGTGCCGCCACCTGCGCCGGCCCGACCAGCGCCGCAGCGCCAATGGCGGTTGCGACGGGCAGCCCGACGGCCAGCAGCAGCGCGGGCAGGTGCGCCGCCATGGCCGAGGTGACGAAGGCGGTTGCCGAACCGAACACGAGCAGCGCCACGAACTCTCGGCGTCCACCAGTCATCCTGGCGCCTATCCCGTCGCCTCGAGCCGTCGTTCCCTGCCCGCTGGCCTGCTTGGCGGCCAGGCTGTGGGCGGAGGGAACGAACAGGAAATTGAGTGGCAACGCCAGCAACAGGTTCAGGGCCGCCCAGGCAAAACAGGCCATACGCCAGTCCCAGTGCGCAATCAGCCAGGCGGTCAGTGGCCAGCCGACAGTGCTGGCGAAACCGCCGAGCAGCGTGATGCCGGTGATCGGACGCCGCGCAACGACGCCATGCTCCCGCACCAGTGCCGCAAAGGCCGCATCATAGAGGCCGCAGGCCATGCCGACGCCGATTAGGGCCCAGGCCGCGACAACCCCGGGCAGTCCACCGGCGATGCCAAGCAAGCCGAGACCGGCCGCGAGAAACAGGCTGCCCAGACAGAGCACCCGCTGGCCGCCATGCCGGTCGATATGACGGCCGATGCCTGGCGCACAAAGCGCCATCAGCAGCAAGGCACCCGAGAAGGCAGCGAAGACCAGCGCAGGGGAAAAACCGAGTTCCCGCGCCAGTGGCTGGGCCAGTACCGCCGGAAGATAGGTCGACGAGGCCCAGGCTACCGTCTGGGCAACCCCTAGGGCCAGTACCTGTGGCCAACTAGGCTGCACGTTTGAACCGGATTGCCGCAATACCTTGCGCCCTGTTTTTGCCCATGACTTGACGGGCGCTGGCGGCAAGGAAAGGAGAATGACGCGACATGTGACCGACCGAAGATGCAGGAGCACCTATTGTCGCGCCGGATGCATGCACCCGACAAACATGCCTGGACTAGCGATCCCCATGAATAACGCCTCGCCCGGGGGCGAGGCGTCGATAGGATTGCCCGACGATTACCTGGCAGCCTGCCGGATCACCGGATTCCAGACCGCATCAGCAATACGCACCTGCTTCGGAACCAGCTTCAGCTCGAAGAATTTGTCGGCGATTTTCTGCTGGGCTGCCAGCACTTCCGGCGTTACCGGCTTGACGCCGTAACTCAGGCGCTGGGCGGCGACCTCGATGACGGGAAGCTCGATGCCGATCAGGGGCGAAATGAACTTGGCCACCTCCTTCGGATTCTGCTTACCCCATTGGTCGATCTTGTCGATTTCTTCGAGCAGGATATGCACGATTTCCGGGTATTTCTCGGCGTAGGCCCGGGCCGACAAATAGAACTGGTGATTGGCGACGGCGCCCTTGCCATCGGCCAACTGGCGCGCATTCAACTGCTTCTCGGCAGCCGCCAGGAAGGGATCCCAGATCGACCAGGCGTCGACCCGTCCGCTTTCGAAGGCGGCGCGAGCATCGGCCGGGGCCAGATAGGTCACTTCGACGTCCGAGTATTTCAGCCCGGCGTTTTCCAGTACCCGAACCAGCAGGAAGTTGGCATTGGATCCCTTGGCCACGGCGATGCGCTTGCCCTTCAGTTCGGCAACGCTTTTGACCGGCGAGTCCTTGGGCACGATCAACGCCTCGGCGGCCGGTGCCGGCGGCTCGTTGCCGATATAGACGAGATCGGCCCCGGCAGCCTGGGCGAAGATCGGCGGCGATTCGCCGACGGTGCCGACATCAATGCTGCCGACGTTGATCGCCTCAAGTAGCGGCGGCCCGAAAGGAAACTCCGTCCACTTCACTGCAATGCCCTTCTCGGCCAGGCGCTTTTCCAGGGTGCCGCGTGCCTTCAGGATGACCAGTGTGCCGTACTTCTGGTAGCCGATGCGCAATTCCTTCGGCACGTTGCCGGCGTTCTGCGCACCGGCCTCGCCGATCAGTGCGCCGCTCGCCGCCACGGCGACGGCAAGCAGGCCGGCAACACGTCTTAGGCCGCGGTGCAGGCGGGAGATTTTGCTCTGACTCATCGTTCCCTCCCCTTAAAAAGTGCGGTCTTCGCCGAAGGTGACGCGATGCAGCAGGCGATGCTGGTTGTCGTAGTCGGCCGTGGCGTAATGGACGGTGGCGCGGTTGTCCCAGATCGCCACCGTATTGGCTTCCCAGCGCAGGCGTGCCTGGAATTCGGGCCGCTGGAACTGGGCGAAGATGAAGGCGAGCAGCGCATCGCTTTGCTGACGCGAAAGGCCCTTGATCCGGTCGGTGAAATTCGGATTCACGTAGACGATCTTCTTGCCGGTCACCGGGTGCGTCTGGATGACCGGATGAACGACCGGCAGATGCTCGGCCCGCGCCTTGCGGTAGATCGCATCGCCATCGGCCAGCTGGGCGAAATACTGCGGCCAGCCGCTGTGCTCGAAACTATGCACGGCCTCAAGTTCTTCGAGGTAGAGCTGCAGGTGTTTCGGCAGCGAATCGTAGACCGCGGTGGCACTCGCCCACAGGGTATCGCCGCCGGCCGGCGGAATTACGTGCGAATAGAGGACGGTGCCGGTCGGCGGATTGGCCGAGAACGTGATGTCGGCATGCCACTGGTCGGTACCGTAGCGATGGCCGGTCGGTTTGGCCTCGAGCACTTCGATGACGCTATGCCGGTCGTGGCGCGGAAAAAAGGCCTTGGCCTTGTCAGGATCGCCGAAAACCTTGGCGACCTCGATCTGCTGCTCCGGAGTCAGGTTCTGCTTGCGGAAAAAGAGTACCTGGTACTCGGCCAACGCCTTGCGTAATTCGGCGCGCAGGCTTGCATCCGATAGCTGTGCCAGATCGATGTCGTGGATCGTGGCACCAATGTTTGGCGTATAGGGTTCGACAACCAGGTAGCGATACCCTGGAACGGCATTTTCGAGCTTGGACATGGAATCTTCTCCCCTTTGTGAATTGACCGGCTGCTGCCGGGACGAACTCACTCTATGCAGCCGGGGCGGGAGAACGAACCAATTAGTTCTGCAATGCTTATTACGCGCAGCCTGCCAAGCTAATGCAGAACGATGCGCTGATCACCTGAAGAGGCGGTGGATTGCGTAGTGTACGAAAGGAATGCGGTTGAATCGGCGAGCTACTCAACCGGCATGCGCAAGTTGCAAGGCCATCGAATGCTCGCCGCGCTGCGGCTGAAAAGCATGCGTCGCGCGAAACTGCAACTGCGTGCCCAACGGCTTGTCATCCTCGATGATGTGGCGCTCGAACCAGTATTCGATAAAGCGGATCAGGCTGAAGACATCCATCCGCCCATCCCTAACTTCCTGCAGGGTGCGATAAATGCCGCGCAGCATCTTCTGATGCTTGAAAGCATGCATGGAAAAATCAATTCCCGCCTCGTTGGCGAGACGCTCCTCGGTATCACAATGGACACACAGAGCTTCGAACAACTCATCGGCTTCCTTGACCGGCAGGCAATTCTGCTCGATGCACAGGTCTTTCAGATGCGCCAAACGCGCAAACAACTCGGCATGCTGATCGTCAACCTCGGGAACCTCAATCATGAGTTCGACGGGCAAGAAATTGGCATTCTCAGCATTCATCGGCGCTTGCCTCCACAACAGACGCGTTATAAATCGAGAAAAGGTGTCTCCCTTTAACTCAATATAGAACGCTGCGCGTCCATTATGCAAGCCAAACTGTTACAAGATGATGTCGGAATTGAGGCTAATCAAAATGACACGATAGATGCCAATGGAATCACCTGACCTCAATGGTCACCGTTTTTCCAGATTTGCCACCTGCCTTGCGCAAGAGATCGCCGATATCGGTATTCTGGTTTTTGAGGGCGATGTCGAGTGCGGTATCGCCAGACTCCAGCACTTTGTTCGGATCGGCCTTGCTGCCAAGCAGGAAGCGGACAACGTCGAGATGGCCACCGCGCGCTGCGGCGATCAGCGGCGTGGTTCCATTCTCGCTCGCAGCATTGACGTCAGCACCGGATTTGACCAGCAAACGGGCAATTTCAAGATGACCGCTGAACGCAGCGTAGGCGAGCGGCGTCCAGCCCGGCATGTTGACCGCAGCACCACCGGCGACAAGCAGTTCGACAACCTTCAGATGACCGCGAAAGGCCGCCAGGCGCAGCGCCGTATCGCCGGCCGCGTTGCGTGCATTGAGCTTGGCGCGGTGCTTGATCAGGTAATCGACCAAGTCGGCATGCCCATCGCGTGCGGCCAGCATGAGCAAGGTATTGCCATCGATGTCCGTCGTATCGATTGAGGCTCCCTTATTGACCATTTCGGCGACATCCCGGGTATCGCCCAGTTTCGCCGAACTGATCAGGTCATCGTAGGTTGCCGCACCAACGAGAAGTGGCAGAGCAGCAGCAAACAGGGCGGTCAGCAGTCGGATTTTCATGGTTCTCAAGGCCTTTTGGCGTGTTTGAACAAATTGAAAAAATTGTCGGTCGTCGCTGCGATGACAGTGTCGAGAGGCAGATCGCGCAAACGGGCAATTTCCTCGGCGACATGCAGCACGTAGGCCGGTTCGTTCGGCTTGCCGCGATAGGGTACCGGTGCCAGATAGGGGGAGTCGGTTTCGACTAGGATGCGGTCGAGTGGGCAGTTCCGGGCGACTTCCTTGACGATGGCCGCATTCTTGAAGGTAACAATGCCGGAAAACGAAATGTAGAAACCGAGATCGAGCGCTTGCCGGGCAATGTCCCAATTTTCGGTGAAGCAATGCATAACGCCACCAACGGTGTCGGCCCCCTCCTCCGCCATCAAGCGGATGGTGTCTTCAGCGGAGTCGCGGGTATGAACGACAAGCGGTTTGCCGCAGCGCCGGGCTGCGCGGATATGATTGCGAAAACGGGCGCGCTGCCACTCCGGCTTGTCTTTCTGCCAGTAGTAGTCGAGTCCCGTTTCACCGATGGCGACGACTTTCGGATGTGCAGCCAAGGCCACGAGTTCATCCTCGGAAGGATCGGCAACGTCGGTATATTCGGGGTGAACGCCGACCGTGGCGTAAAGTCTGTCATCGGCTTCTGCCAAGGCCAGCACCCGGGGAAAATCCTCCAGATTGACCCCGATGCAAAGGGCCATGCCGACGCCGTTCTGCTGCATTCTGCCCAAAACATCCGGCAGGCGGGCAGCGAGGTCGGGAAAATCCAGATGGCAGTGCGAATCGACCAGCATGGCGGTCGATCAGAGCGTATGCGTCGGACGCGACGACTGCATGACGCCGCCCAGCAGGCCTTCGATCTTGCGGCGTGCTTCCTGGCCGCTTTCATCGTTGTTGAAATGGACGCCGATTCCCTGGGCACGACCGTTCTGCGCACCAGCCGGCGTGACCCAGACCACCGCACCGGCAATCGGCAGTTTGGCCGGATCATCCATCAGCGAGAGGAGCATGAAGACTTCGTCGCCAATGTTATAGCTTCGGGTCGTCGGGATAAAAATGCCGCCGGCCTTGAGATGCGGCATGAATGCAGCATACAGCGCAGATTTCGAATTAATGTTCAGCGAGAGAACGCTCGGGCGTTGCGGCGCAGGTTTGACGACTTCGCTCATCGATTGTCAGAGGTGAACAGGGCTCGGTAATCCAGAAATAGGCTTTCCAGGAAGAGTCGTGCATTTAGAGGCTGCTCGGCTTCCTGGCGGCGTGAAATCATGTCGCGGTACGCATGTATCAGGCGAACTGCCGGAATCATATCAGCCAGCCCTGAAATTGTGCTGGCTTGCGGCAGAAAATAACGAACTGGCAGGCCATTGCGCGCCAGGGCCAGATCCACCACCCATTTCTGCAAGGCATCGACGACGTTCTTCAAAAGCAGCTTTCCCTTGCTCTCCTTGATGCTTTTTTCCAACTCGCCGGCCAAGCCCAGAGGATCAAGATTTCTGCCACCGGCCAGACGTTTGGTCAGGGTTTCGAGCCAGGCCATCTGCCCTGCCTGCGAAAGTTCCAGTGCCAATCCCGGTGCCCCACCCGCCAAGGCAAGCCAGCGTCCAGCGTCAGCCAGACCGGCATCAGCCAGAACTTTCTCGGCTTGCGATGCCGGAGGCATCGGCACTGGCACGACCTGGCAGCGGCTACGGATCGTCGGCAACAAGCGCATAGGTTCACTTGATACCATTAAAAACAATGTACTTGGCGCAGGTTCTTCAAGTGTTTTGAGAAGAGAATTCGCGGTGCTTCGGTTCATCGCCTCGGTCGGATTGACAATGATGATGCGCAATCCACCGCGATGGGTACCGACGTTCATGAATTCGTCGAGGCCGCGCACTTGATCGATGGTGATCTGCTGGCTCGCCTTTTTCTTGCCTTCTTCGCCATCGGCATCGTCGCTCAATGCATCCGGTTGCAGAAGTCGAAAATCGGGGTGATTTCCCTGGCCATACCAGTTACAGGCCAGACACTGGCCGCATGCCTCGCCGCTCGCCTTTGGTTGCTCGCACAGGAGGCTGGCCGCAAACGCCTTGGCCAATTCGAATTTGCCGAGCCCTTTCTGTCCCAGAAACAGCAGGGCATGCGGCAACTGCTCCCGACGCGCCTGCAGTCCGGACCAGATATTTCTGTGAAGCTCTAATACATTCATAAACAGATGCTTGAAACCGTTTTCTCAAGTGTTTTACGAATATCGTCAAGCGGATGATTGGCATCGATTACGCGAATCCGTGAAGGATTGGCGTGCGCTCTTTCAAGGTAAGCCTGACGGACACGCTCGTGAAAATCGGCCCGCTCCTGCTCGAAGCGATCGAGCACCCGACTGGCCTGCGCAATCCGTTCGCGAGCCACATCGAGCGGAAGATCGAAAAGCAGGGTCATATTGGGCTGGACGTGGTCATGTACCCAATGCTCCAGAATCTGGAACTTGGTGCGATCCAACCCCCGCCCGCCTCCCTGGTAGGCGTAGGTGGCATCGCTGAAGCGGTCGCAGACCACCCATTCGCCTCGTGCCAGTGCCGGTTCGATGACCCTGGCCAGATGCTCGCGCCGGGCTGCGAACATGAGCAGCGTTTCGGTTTCCAGATGCATCGGGTCGTTGAGCAGCATTTCGCGCAGCTTTTCCCCAAGCGGCGTACCGCCGGGTTCGCGCGTCACATGAACCGTCAGCCCCTTGGCGCGCAACCACTCGGCCAACCATTCAACGTGACTGCTCTTGCCGGCACCGTCGATGCCTTCGAAAGTGATGAATTTTCCTTTCACTTTCCCCTCCTCTGATATTTGTTGACCGCGCGATTATGCTCGTCGAGCGTGCGCGAGAATTCGCTACTGCCGTCGCCACGGGCGACAAAATAGAGCGCATCGGATGGCGCCGGATGCAACACAGCCCGTAGCGAGGCCAGCCCTGGCATGGCAATCGGCGTTGGCGGCAGACCAAGACGGGTATAGGTATTGTAGGGTGTGTCGGTTTGCAGGTCGCGTTTCCTCAGATTTCCGTCAAAAGCCTCACCCACCCCATAGATGACTGTCGGATCTGTCTGCAACAACATTCCCTTGCGCAAGCGATTGACGAAGACAGCCGCGACCTGTGCACGATCAGCTTCGCGACCCGTCTCCTTTTCGACGATGGAGGCCATGACCAAGGCTTCGTACGGTGTTTTGAACGGCAGCCCATCGGCACGTCCGGCCCACTCCTCACCAAGCCGGTGCTGCATGGCGTGAACGGCGCGTGCCAAGACGTCGAAATCGCTTGATTGTTTATCGAACAGATAGGTATCGGGAAAGAGCCAACCATCTAGACGTTCCGCCTGCAGACCCAAACGCTCGACGATCTGGGCCTCGCTCAAACCGCGACTATCGTGCGCCAGATCGGGATGCGCATCCAGCCTGGCTCGCCATTGGCGAAAGGTCCAGCCTTCGACCAGAACAATTTGCCCCAGCGAAACCTTACCCTGAATCAGTTTGTCGAGCAGTTGGAGCGGCGTGATGCCCTGCTCGATGGCGTAACTACCAGCCTTGATACCCGTTTCGGCACCATTGATACGGGCCAGAAGCACAAGTAGGGTCGGATGAACGGCTATCCCGGCCTCATTCATCTGGGTCGCAGCGGCACGCAGGCTGCTTCCAGCTGCGATCCGAAAATCGACCGGCGAACTCTTCAGCGCTACGGGTTGATTGGCCCACCACCACAGGCTGCCGGCAGTAGCAGCCAACAATAGGCAGAGGAGTAATACAGCTTTGATCAGGAAGCGCACGGGAACTCGATGACGACAGGCGGGTCTTGCCCGTGTGGAACGAGCACGTTATAACGGACGATATAATATCCGAAACCCAACTGGAGCCCCCATGAACCCCAACTGGCGCAGCTTTCTGGAATCCGCCGAAGGCAACTTCGATGGCGAAACATCCGACCTTCTCAACTTTGGCGACCCCCATGCCGAACTGACTGCAGCGATGCAGCAGACGGTCGTTGCCCCCCTGAACCACCTCAGCCTGATCGAAGCTAGCGGCGAGGACGCCAAGGCCTTCCTGCACAGCCAATTCACCAGCGATATCAATCATCTGGCTGAAAATCAGGCACAGCACGCCGGCTGGTGCTCGGCCAAGGGCCGCATGCAGGCCAGCTTCCTGGTCTGGCGCCGCAACGAGAACTTTCAGCTCGCCCTGGCTGCCGATCTACAGGAAGCAACGCAGAAGCGTCTGCAAATGTTCGTACTGCGCGCCAAGGTCAAACTGAACAACCTGACTGATGACATAATTCTGCTCGGCCTATCGGGACCGCAAGCGGAAGAAGCCTTATCCAGCGGCGGCCTGACGTGCCCAAGCGAGGCAATGATGTCCGCCCAGTGTGGCGACATCTCGGTTATCCGTCTCGACATGCAGCGTTTCATCGTGGCGGTGCCGGCACCGGCAGCTGCCGACCTATGGCAGAAACTCAGCATCAAGGCCCGCCCGGTCGGTGTTCCGGCCTGGCGCTGGCTGGATATCCAGGCTGGCTACCCGCTCGTCACGCTGGCCACCAAGGAAGAGTTCGTGCCGCAAATGGCTGATTTCGAAAAAATCGGCGCCGTCAGTTTTCACAAAGGCTGCTACCCCGGCCAGGAAGTCGTTGCCCGAACGCAATACCTTGGCAAGGTCAAGCGCCACCTCTATCGCCTGAGCAGCACCCAGGCACTGAAGGCCGGCGAAGACCTGCATTCACCGGACAATCCGGATCAGGCCTGTGGCATGGTGATGACGGCCGCACCGTCGCCTCGCGGAGGATTTGAGGCGCTGGCCGTTGTCCAGTCGAATTTCGCCGGCAATGTCCGCCTCGGCTCACGTGAAGGTCCGCAGGTCGAGGCCAGTGCAGTCAATCCGGCCTGATCGCCGGCGATGTGCCTGATCGTCGTCGGCTGGCGGGTTCATCCGGATTACCCACTGGTCGTCGCCGCCAACCGTGATGAATTTTACGCGCGGCCAACTGCGCATGCCGCCCGTTGGCCGGAGGCCCCGCAGATCTTTGGCGGTATCGACCTTGAAGCCGGCGGCACGTGGTTGGGGATTACGGAAACGGGGCGCTTTGCAGCAGTCACCAATGTTCGCGAACCGGGCAGGGAAAAAGGCGCCCGTTCGCGCGGAGAATTACCCCGGAATTTCCTGCTATCCGATCATCCGGCCATCGACTACGCAAGAGCAATCGCGGGCGAACTTTACTCCGGCTTCAACTTGCTGCTTTCCGATGGTGAGTCGCTGGTCTATCGCTCCAATCGTGATGGCGCCGCACGCCAACTGGCGCCGGGTATTTATGGTCTTTCCAATCACCTGCTGGACAGCCCCTGGCCCAAGCTGATTGCGGCTCGCCAAGGCTTTTCCGAAGCGCTGGCGCATCTGCCTGACGAAACAGACTTCTTCCGGCTAATGAACGATCAGGAAATCGTTCCAGACGCGGAACTCCCGCAAACCGGCGTCACATTGGCGTGGGAGCGAATTTTGTCAGCCATCTTCGTCAAATCCCCGGAATACGGCACCCGCGCCTCGACCCTGGCCTGGCAACGTGGCGATGGCATCGTGCGACTACACGAAAGGAGCTTTGGCCAAAACGGAAAGCCGCTTCAATCTTCGGTGATTTCCACTGCCGTATAGCAGGGCACCCGCTCGAACAATTCGACGATATCGGCATTGCGCATGCGCACACAGCCGTGCGAGCCAGGAACCCCCATCTCTGCTGCATCAGGGCTGCCGTGGATATAGACATAGCGGCGCATGGTATCGACGCAACCGAGGCGATTAAAGCCTGGCTGACATCCGGAAAGCCAGAGAATGCGGGTCAATATCCAATCTCGCCCGGGAAACTGCTCCGCCAGTTCGGGCGTCCAGATTTCACCAGTTGGCCGGCGCCGCACGAATACGGTGTTTTCAGGCTGCCCCGCGCCAATCTTGGCCCGAATGATATGGAGCCCTCGCGGTGTCTGGTAACTTCCCGAGATTTCTCCGACCCCCGCCTTGGCAGTCGATACCGGGTACTCGCAGAGCACTCGGCCCTGATCGTCGAGCACGCTCATAAGCTGACTGGCCACTGAAATCTGCAATTTCACTGGCTTTTCCTGCGCCGTTCGGCGAAAAACTGCGACAGCATGCTACTGCATTCGTCGGCAAGCACGCCGCCATCGACTGAGGCGTGATGGTTCAGACGCTCGACACCAAACAGATCGACGACACTGCCGTGCACACCTGTCTTGGGATCGCGTGCGCCATAGATCACCCGACTGATCCGGGCGTGCATGATCGCACCGGCACACATGGCACAAGGCTCCAGGGTCACGAACAGTTCGCAGCCCGGGAGCCGATAGTTGCCAAGGACGCGGGCAGCATCGCGCAAGGCAGCGATTTCGGCGTGGGCCGTGGGGTCGCTCTCGCCTATTGGCGAATTGAAGCCGCGCCCGATGATCACGCCGTTCTGCACGACGACGGCACCGACCGGCACCTCGCCCAGGCATTCGGCTGCACGCGCCAACGATATGGCCTCGCGCATGAAGTATTCGTCATCGAGCACGCCGGACTGCTCCCCGTTTATTCCCACTCGATCGTCGCCGGCGGCTTGCCGGAAACGTCGTACACCACCCGGTTCAAACCGCGCACTTCGTTAATGATGCGGTTCGATACCCGGCCGAGCAGTTCATAAGGCAAGTGTGCCCAGTGCGCGGTCATGAAGTCGCTGGTAACCACGGCGCGCAAGGCCACGACGTTTTCGTAGGTGCGGCCGTCGCCCATCACGCCGACGCTCTTGACCGGCAGAAAGACTGCAAAGGCCTGGCTGGTCAGGTCGTACCAGCTCTTGCCAATGTCGGCCGCGGCGCAGGCACCGGCTGCGACATCGCGCTCGGTGGCATGCGTGGCGCGCAGTTCGTCGATGAAGATCGCGTCAGCACGCTGCAGCAGGCTGGCCGCCTCGCGCTTGACCTCGCCAAGAATGCGAACACCCAGGCCCGGTCCGGGGAACGGGTGCCGATAGACCATTTCGCGCGGCAGGCCGAGCGCGACGCCGAGTTCGCGGACCTCGTCCTTGAACAGTTCACGCAGCGGTTCGAGCAACTTGAGATGCATATCTTCCGGCAGGCCGCCGACATTGTGGTGGCTCTTGATCGTGTGCGCGCCCTTCTTGCCTTTGCCGGCCGATTCGATCACGTCCGGGTAGATCGTGCCCTGGGCCAGCCACTTGGCGGCGGAGAGCTTCTTAGACTCGGCCTGGAAGACCTCGACGAATTCCTTGCCGATGATCTTGCGCTTCTGCTCGGGATCGGAGACACCGGCCAGTTTGCCCATGAAGGCATCGACGGCATCGACACGGATGACCTTGACGCCAAGGTTGCGGGCGAACATTTCCATGACCATGTCGCCCTCGTTCAGGCGCAGCAGGCCGTGATCGACGAAGACACAGGTCAACTGGTCGCCGATCGCCTTGTGGATCAGCGCCGCAGCAACGCTCGAATCAACGCCGCCGGACAGGCCGAGGATGACTTCCTCATCCCCCACCTGACGCTGGATCGCATCGACGGCTTCGGCGATGTAGTCGCCCATGACCCAGTCAGTGCCGCAGCCGCAGATGCCATGCACGAAGCGTTCGAGGATCGCCCTGCCCTGCTGGGTGTGGGTGACCTCGGGGTGGAACTGCACCGCGTAGAACTTGCGGCTCTCGTCGGCCATTGCGGCAATTGGGCAGGAGGCGGTCGAGGCCATCTTGATGAAGCCGGCCGGCAGTTCCATCACCGAATCGCCGTGGCTCATCCAGACCTTCAGCATGCCGTGGCCTTCCGGGCTGTAGAAGTCGGCGATGTCGTTCAGGAGCGCGGTGTGGCCGTGGGCGCGGACTTCGGAGTAGCCGAATTCACGGGCTTTGCCGGCCGCTTCGGCGGTCATCACCTTGCCACCCAGTTGCTGGGCCATGGTCTGCATGCCGTAGCAGATGCCGAGTACCGGAATGCCGAGTTCGAAAACGACGTTCGGGGCGCGCGGGGTGTCGCCCTCGGTCACCGAACTCGGGCCGCCGGACAGGATGATGCCCTTGGCACCGTAGTTGCGGATGAATTCTTCGGAAACGTCATACGAGTGGATTTCGCAGAAGACCTTGGCTTCGCGCACGCGGCGGGCGATCAACTGGGTGACCTGAGAACCGAAATCGAGGATGAGGATTTTCTGGTGTGACATTTTGGCTGCCTTGAATGAATAAGGGCGGCTACATGAGCCGCCCTCCGGAAAATGATGACAATCAGTCGAGGTGGTAGTTCGGCGCTTCCTTGGTGATCTGTACGTCATGAACGTGCGACTCGCGGATGCCGGCCGAGGTGATTTCGACGAAACAGGCCTTTTCGTGCATATCGGCGATCGTCGGGGTGCCAAGATAGCCCATCGAGGAGCGCAGGCCACCCATCAACTGGTGGATCACGGCGAGCACCGAGCCCTTGTAGGGGACGCGGCCCTCAATGCCTTCCGGTACGAACTTATCGACGTTGGCGGTGGCTTCCTGGAAGTAGCGATCGGAGGAACCGGCCTGCATCGCGCCGAGCGAACCCATGCCGCGATACGATTTGTACGAACGGCCCTGGAACAGTTCGACCTCGCCCGGAGCTTCCTCGGTACCGGCGAAAAGACCGCCGAGCATGACCGTGTCGGCGCCAGCTGCAATCGCCTTGGCGATATCGCCGGAGTAGCGGATGCCACCGTCGGCGATCATCGGCACGCCGGTGCCCTTCAACGACTCGGAAACGTTCTGGATGGCGGTGATCTGCGGCACGCCGACGCCGGCGACGATCCGCGTCGTGCAGATGGAACCCGGACCGATGCCGACCTTGACGCCGTCAGCCCCCATGTCAACCAGCGCGCGCGCTGCATCGGCGGTAGCAATATTGCCGCCGATGACTTCGATTTGCGGGAAGTTTTTCTTGACCCAATTGACGCGATCAAGCACCCCTTGCGAGTGACCGTGCGCCGTATCAACGACGATGACATCAACGCCAGCCTCGGCCAGCAATTCGACGCGCTCTTCGGTACCAGCACCGACACCGACGGCAGCACCTGCACGCAACCGGCCCGTGGCATCCTTGTTGGCCAGCGGATGCTCGGTGGACTTAAGGATGTCCTTGACGGTAATCAGGCCACGCAGGCGATACTCGTCATCAATCACCAGCACGCGCTCCAGGCGGTGCTTGCGGATCAATTCTTTGGCATCTTCGACCCCCGCATCCTCATTCACGGTCACCAGACGCTTGCGCGGTGTCATGATTGATTTCACCGGTTGATCGAGGTTGGTTTCGAAACGCAAATCGCGATTGGTTACAATACCAACCACCTTGCCCGACTTATCGATCACCGGCAAACCGGAAATCCTGTGCTGGCGAGTGATTTCAATTACATCGCGCACGGTCATCATCGGCGATACGGTAATCGGATCGCGCAGAATGCCGGATTCGAATCGTTTTACCTTGGCCACCTCGGCCGCTTGGGCCTTGGCCGACAGGTTCTTATGGACGATGCCGATACCCCCTTCCTGAGCCAGCGCAATGGCAAGCCGGCCTTCCGTCACGGTATCCATGGCGGCAGAGAGCAAAGGCAGGTTGAGGGTGATGTTGCGCGTCAGTCGCGTGGCGAGACTGACATCACGGGGCAAAATCTGGGAATGGGCGGGGACGAGCAGGACGTCGTCAAAAGTGAGGGCTTTTTGCAGAAGTCGCATGGCCTTTAATCCAAGGTCACAAAATCGTATTATACAGAAAACCTCTGAAAAGCCCGATGACCATGAGAACCGCACTTATTCTGGCGCTTGCCATCGCTTCCATGACTACCGCCCACGCCCAGACTTACCAGTGGAAGGACAGTAGCGGACGCACGGTAATTTCCGATACGCCGCCCCCTGGGCAGGCTGCAAAAAGCGCTCGCGCCATCGGCGGCAATGAACCTTCGGTAGTGAAGGAAGAGAAACCGCAGGAAAAAGCGGCTGATGCTCCCAAAACGGCCGCCGAGAAGGATCTCGACTTCAAGAAGCGCCAACAGGAAAGTCGGGAAAAAGCGGAAAAGGAAGCCAAGGAGCAAAAGGTCGCAGCTGACAAGCGGGACAACTGCGAACGCGCCCGGCGCAATCTGACTGCGTTGGAAAACGAGTTCCGCATAGTCATGCCCAACGAGAAGGGCGAACGGGAACTGATAGACAACACTAGGCGCGAACAGGAAATGCAGCGCGCCCGCCAGATCATGGCTGACTCCTGCAACTAAGCCCAAATCCAGTTAAAATCAACCCTCGGCGTCGGTATCCCCGGCGCCTTTCTTCATGACCTTGCCTTCGGCAGCACGCTGTTTGCGCACCTCCTTGGGGTCGGCGATCAAGGGCCGGTAGATTTCAACGCGATCCCGGTCGCGCAAGACGGCATCGACCTTAGATAGCTTGGCGAAAATGCCGAACTTGTTTTTCTTGAGGTCGATTTCCGGATACTTCTGAAGTAGCCCGGAAGCCTCCAGCGCCTGCCCCAGTGTTGCCCCCTCTGGCAGTTGCAGCTTGACCAGTTCCTGGCGCGCCGCCAGTGCGTAACAAACCTCAACCTTGATCGTTTCAGCCACGACTTGCTCCATAAACTTGTACTGCACGGCGAACGAAGGCGTCGACAAAGGTATTGGCGATATGGCTAAACACCGGGCCGATCACTTTCTCGAACAGCTTGCTGGAAAACTCATAATGCAGCCGGAACTCTATCTTGCAGGCATTCTCGGCCAGCGCCTTGAAATGCCATGAGCCTTCGAGCCGTCGAAATGGGCCATCGATGAGCCGGATGTGCATCACCTTAGGGTGCTCCTTGTCGTTCTCGGTCGTGAAGTTCGATTTGACCGCGTGATAGTTGATGTGCAGGGTTGCCACCGTTTTGTGGGCGTCGCGGAGCTTGACCTCGGTCTGGCTGCACCAAGGCAAAAAGGCCGGGTAATCCTCACATCGATCCACCAGTTCGAACATGCGTTCGGCGGATTGCTCAATCAGTACTGTTTTTTCAACCTGGGCCATGCGTCGGCAACGGTGCTCTATCCGGTAAAATGGCGATTTTAATGGATCACTTGCGGCATGAGCATCACGGTCAACAAAAAAGCCTTTCACGATTACGCCATCGAGGAAAAGTACGAGGCCGGCATTGCTCTCGAAGGCTGGGAGGTCAAGGCCATTCGCGCTGGCCGGATGAACATCAAGGAATCCTACGTCATCATCAAGGGCGGCGAGATTTACCTGATCGGGATGCATATTTCCCCGCTCGCCACCGCTTCGACCCACAATGCCCACGACCCAGTCCGGACGCGCAAATTGCTGCTGCATGGCCGTGAAATCATGAAGCTGATCGGCAAAGTCGAACGAGCAGGTTATGCCCTCGTTCCGCTCGACCTCCATTTCGTACGTGGTCGCATCAAGCTCGATGTCGGCCTTGCGAAGGGCAAGAAGCAGCACGACAAGCGTGCCGATGCGCTTGAAAAGGATTCGAAGCGCGAAGCCCAACGGGCGATGAAGGAGCGGCAGCGCTAAGGTGGGCATGGATGCCCTGCTCTACTGGGTTGGCATGGCAGCGGTAGCCGTTAACGCCCTGACCGGCGTACTCGATTCGGGACGCAAGCAGATGGATCTCATCGGCGCCTTGCTGGTAGGCGTGGCCACTGCCTTGGGCGGCGGCACGGTACGCGACCTGTTACTTGACCGCAACGTCTTCTGGGTAGTCGATCAGGCCTATTTGATTACTGCACTGGGCAGCGGCCTCCTGACTTTCTTCATCGCCCGTACCCTACCGCTTCCACCCCGCCTGTTTCTGATTCCCGACGCTATCGGCCTCGCCTTGTTCACAGTGCTCGGTACTCAGGTCGCGCTGCAATGGCATGCGCCCTGGCTGGTGGCCAGCTTGATGGGCGTCACCACCGGCGTCGTCGGCGGCGTCCTGCGGGACGTCCTGTGTAACGATGTTCCGCTTGTCTTCCTCAAGGGCGAGCTTTATGCCACGGCTGCCTGGATCGGCGCCTTGAGCATGATTGCACTGGAAACCGCTGGCGTCTCGTCGGTCCTCGCCAGTTGGCTGGCCATGGGCCTGATCCTCGCCATCCGCTTGTCAGCCATGCATTTCAGCATCACTTTGCCAGCATTTCGGCAAAAGTAGAAATAGATCAAAGCTGAACTATTCCGCTTAACCGTAGTCTTCCCATCGCTTTTTTATTCACGCGAAATAGGCATGATCAAAATCGACGTCGTCGCGGATATCGTCTGCCCGTGGTGTTTCATCGGCAAGCGGCGCCTTGAGTCCGCCCTCGCAATCGCACGCCGACAACGGCCGGAACTTTGCGTCGAGACACGTTGGCTTCCTTTTTTCCTGAATCCGGACACCCCTTCGGAAGGGGAACCCTACCTACCGTTCCTGACGCAAAAATTCGGTAGCCGCGAGGCCGTCGATGCTCTTTTCGAGCGCGTGCGGGCTGCAGGCAAACATTACGGCATCGATTATTCATTCGAAAAAATCGCCCTGCGTGCGAACACGCTGGCAGCTCACCGCCTGATTCACTGGGCCCAGCAAAGGGGTAATGCCGCCCCCCTGGTCGAACGCCTCCTGGCAGCCCAGTTTCAGCTTGGGGAAGCGGTTGGTGATCTGGCGACGCTTACCCGAATCGCCAGCGAATGCGGTTACCCGGAAGCAGAAGTGGCTACCTACCTGAATTCCGACCGTGATACTGCGACTGTCCGCAACCTTGAGCGGAAAGCCCGAGCGCTCGGGATCAACATGGTTCCGACCTTCATCGTCAACGATGATCGAGTAATCGTCGGCGCCGAAGACCCGACAATCCTGGCCGAAGCGATCCTCTCATGTCTCGACGCGCACCCATGAGGTGCCTGTGGAAACTCGCGACGGTCGCCTTGGTCTTCGGTCTGGCCGCCTGTGGCACGGTCAACCCGCATTACGACGCCAGCAAGCCCCATCACCGGCCGGACGGATTTGTCAATTCCGATCCAACGCTACAGATCGGCACCCTGCCTTGGTACCACGTTCTCATGCGCCGCATGCGAGGCGACTTTGAACCAGCTCAGCCACCAGCTGGGGGCTACGAGCAGTTCATCGCCGATTGGAGCCTGCCGCTCGATCCGGCCAGCCTGGCTAAGCGAGCAGAGGGGCCGCGCCTAACCTGGCTGGGCCATGCCGGGATGCTGCTGCAACTAGCAGGAAAGAACATCCTGATCGATCCGCAACTCTCCGCGTACGCGGGGCCGTTTGCCCTTCTTTCCTCCAAACGACGCGTGCCGCCCCCAATTCAGCCCGAGCAACTGCCCCCCATCGATCTTGTATTGATATCCCACAACCACTATGACCACCTGGATAAACAAACGCTGTTGAGCTTGCTCGCAGCAGGACAAAAGCCGATGTTCCTAGTGCCGCTCGGTGTCAAAGCCTGGTTCGACGACCAAGGCGTCGACAACGTGATCGAAATGGACTGGTGGGACAGTCGCAGGATCGACAGCCTGCACATCTATTTCACGCCAGCGCAACACTGGAGCAAACGAACGCCTTTCGATACCAACGCGAGCCTGTGGGGTGGATTCGCCATCGAACTGGAAGATGCGACTACCTGGCGTTTTCTCTACACAGGCGACACCGGTTACTCGAAGGATTTTCGCGAAATCCGCCGACGCCTTGGGCCGGTTGATTTCCTGGCGATTCCAGTCGGGGCCTATCTGCCACGCGATTTCATGGCCCCGCAGCACATCAATCCCGACGACGCCGTCCGGATCATGCTCGAACTCGATGCACGCCAGGCGATAGGTGTCCATTGGGGTACCTTCGAGCTGACCCAGGAAAGTTTCGATCAGCCGCCACTCGACGTGGCCATTGCTTTGAGAAAGCACAACCTGCCGGTTGATCGCCTGTGGATGTTGAAACATGGCGAAACACGCCTAATTGGCACCACCCGCCAACAATGAACCGGCAGACCAACTGCACAATTTAAAGACAACAACAATACTTCAGCATATGCTTTCAACCGGGATGAAAAATACACGAATAGTTCTCGCTGACGACCAACTCCTGATCCGGGCTGGTATCTGTGCGCTGATCGAAGCCTTGCCGGGCTATGAGGTCGAGGCCGCATGCGCCGATGGCAACGAAGCCATCGCTCAAATCCGCCGTCTGCGCCCCGATGTCGCGCTGCTCGACATCGCCATGCCCGGTCTTTCCGGCATCGAAGTCAGTCGTGCGGTGCGCCAGTTCGACCAGAAAATCCGTATTCTCGTGCTATCGAGCATCGATCGCGCAGAGATCGTCAATCAGGCCCTTTCCGCGGGGGTCGATGGATATCTGCTCAAGGACTTCATCATGTCCGAACTGCAGGAAGCAATCGATGCCGTCGTATCCGGTCGCTCCTTCCTGTCGAAAAAATTGACGGACGCATTGCAGCAACAGGAGTCCAATGCCGATGGCGCTCGCCCGGTCAATCTGACCGCACGCCAGACCGAAATCCTCCGCCTTGTCGCTTCCGGCAAGACCACCAAGGAAATTGCCCGGGAACTCGGCATCAGCCCGAAAACCGTGGAGTTTCACCGTGCCGGCCTGATGGAGCGCCTAGGCGTTCATGACGTAACGGCATTAACGCGCTACGCCATTCAGTTCGGGATGGTCAGCTAACCGATCCGTCGGCTTGTCCCAAATCGTCTGCACTCAGGCTGGTGCGGAGTTCCGCTTCAACCGCGGAAAGTAGCAGCCCCAATTTTTCAGACTCGGCGACCCAGTCAATCCCGTTGGCGCCGTCACTGCCAGCGGCGGCTTGGTCGCGCAAGGCATTTTCCATGAAACGTGTCTGATCCAGGCATGCCTGGGCGGAAAAGAGAACACAGTTGCCGCGAATATCGTGGACCACGTTCTGCAACGCAAGCAGATCGAGATTTCTGGCTGAAACATCAAGTCGTTCGAGGAGCCCCGGGTAGGTGTCGAGAAACAACTCGACCAGGCGTCTTGCCGCCGTTTCGTTCCTTCCCAGATTGTTGCGCAGGAAATCAAGGCTGCAACTCGAACAGCTTGCCTTGTCCTGGTCTTTTTCTGTCATGGTGAAGCCCAAGTTCTTTTTCTATCTGTTGATAGAGTAGAACCCGGCAAGCCCTCCGTGAACAGGGTCTTACCCTAGGCATCCCTCGATAAAGCCAATGACGATAGCAATATTGCGCCGGCTTAGCGACGAATCGGCAAGCCCAACCGGAATGTCGTCCCGACGCCCGGTTGGCTCCTGACCTCCAGAAAGCCTCCGTGTTTCTTGACCACAATGTCGTAGGAAATTGACAAACCGAGCCCGGTCCCCTTGCCCACCGGCTTGGTCGTGTAAAAGGGTTCGAAGATGCGGCGTTGCACATCTTCGGTCATACCCTTGCCGGTGTCCTCTATCTCGAACCAGACGAATCCATCCTGCTCGCCTGAGCGCACGGTGATCCGCCCACGCGTCTCAATTGCCTGGGCGGCATTGACCAGCAAATTCATGAATACCTGGTTGATCTGTGCCGGAACACAGAGCACGAAGGGAATATCCTGCAACTCCCTCACCACGTCGGCCTTGTACTTCAATTCGTTCCAGACGACATTCAGGGTGCTTTCAAGGCCGGCGTTGAGATCAGCTTCCTGTAGTTCGGCCTGATCAACGTGCGAAAAATCTTTCAAATCCTGAACGATCTTGGTGACGCGATTGAGCCCTTCATGCGACTCCTTGATCAAAGATGGCAAATCCTCTCGCAGAAACTCCAGATCGGCATTGTGCTTCGCCGCCACGACCAAGCCGGGATCACCACCATTGGCAACGGATTCGTAGGCATCGACCAAATGCATCAAACGCTCGATATAGGCTTTCAAGGTGCCGAGGTTGGAATTTACGAATCCGACCGGATTGTTGATCTCGTGCGCCACGCCAGCCGCCAACTGACCAATGGCAGCCATTTTTTCCGACTGCAGCAATTGCTGTTGCGCTTCTTCGACCTTGGCCAGCAGCACCTCCAGTTCCTTTCTATCCTTCTCCAGCTTGATATTGGCTTCACCGAGTTGCCGCGTACGCTCGGCAACAAGTTCTTCCAGGTGATTCTGATACTGCCGCAGGCTATCCTCGGCTTGATGACGCTCGGTTACGTCCTGCAGCGTTTCAATGGCGCCGATGCGTTGTCCTTCGGCATCGTGCAACGGCGCAGCAGTAAAGAATAGCCAACGTCCTTGTTCACCGATGTTGGGAAAAAACGCCTCCCCCTCGAAGGCGCCGCTGATATTGGCCGAGCGCCGAAAATGGCCGTGGTAATAGTTATCGAACTGCTCCTCAAGACTGCCGTCGACAATCAGATCGGCCATCACCGGGCGGGTTTCCGGATAAAAGGCCTTCCACTGGTTTGTCGTGCCCACCATGTCGCTTGCCGGCAGGCTGCTGATCATGGCGCAAGCCTGATTCCAGTGGGTGATTCGATGTTTGGCGTCAATAACAAACGTCGGCACCGGGTCACCATCGATGATCTGGGCAAGCAACTGCTGCATATTGCGCTTCGTCGCCTCAGCCCGTTTGTGTTCCGATTCAAGCAGCTTTTTTTGGGTCAATTCGATCTGCTGCATGGCCAGCTTCAGGCGCCCCTGCTCAACCATCAGTTGTTCGTTGGTCTTCGTTAGCTCCTGGGTACGAGCTACCACCTGAGCTTCCAGAGTCGCATTGGCTTTTTGCAACTCGTCGTTACGAGCTGCGATCATCCGGAACATCGCGTTCATACCTCTGAGCAGGCTGGTCGTCGCCGGATCCGTGGCCTGACTCTGCTCTTCCTCAAACGCCTGATGCGCCGCCATGCCAGACCGAATTTTGCGGATCTGGCGCGCCATCGACTGGTCCATGCCGAGAATATGGTGCGCCAGCCAACCGGAAAGGAAACGCAACAGAAATTCCAGATCGCCGGTCTGCATGTCGCGCATTCTGCCGACCTGCAGACCGAAATCGGCATGCACGTTGTGGTGAATTTCCACAAAACGCGGGTCGCAGCCCATTTCGGCCATCAACGCCTCTTCATGCTCGAAATGCGTCACCGCATACTGCACAAGCTGCACCAAGACCTTGTCGATTTCCTCCGGCGGCGTCGAGGTTGAATGATGTTCGATAATCCAGTTAATCAGTCGCACCAAGCCCTGGTGCTCTGTGTCGACCACTGGCTCACCGGTAATGAAGCTGTCGTTCCAGGCAAAAACGTCCATTATTTAATCCTCACCGGCCTGCGGACCAAGAACCCGCAAAACCTCTTCCAGCGTCGTCGCCCCTTCCTTGATGCGCTCGACAGCATGCTGCGCGATGCCGCGCAACCCTTTCTGACGGACCAGACGGCGGATCTCCAGCACGCTGGCACCACTACCAATGTGGTCCCGCAAGTTGTCGTCAAGGGTCAGCACCTCGTAGATGCCGACCCGCCCCTTGTAGCCACTACCATTGCAAGTCGGACAGCCCTTGCCACGCGAGACTCGGGCAAGGTCACCGAAAGCGCCCCCGAGCCTGGCCTGCAACGCGGGATTAGCCGCTTCTTCGACTCTGCAATCTGTGCACACCCGGCGGACCAGGCGCTGGGCGATGATGCCTTCGAGCGCAGTTGCCACAACGTAGGGTTTCAGTCCCAGATCAAACAGCCGGGCGATGGTGGCAATGGCCGAATTGGTGTGCAGGGTCGAATAGACCAAGTGGCCTGTCAAGGCAGCGTGGAAGGCGACTTCGGCTGTCTCGAAATCGCGAATCTCGCCGAGCAGAACCACATCCGGGTCTTGGCGCAAGAGGGCGCGTAGGATGGCAGGAAAAGTAAGGCCTATCTTTTCGCGGACCAACACTTGGCCGGCCATGTCGAGGTAGTACTCGACAGGGTCCTCGATGGTCACATAATTCTTGTCCGGCGTGGCATCGTGTTGCAGCAGCGAATAGAGCGTCGACGTCTTGCCACTGCCGGTCGGCCCGGTGGCGAGAATTATGCCCTGCGGCTTGGCCACCATGTCGGTGACGCGAGGCAAATCGACGACCGAAAAACCGAGACGATCCAGGCCATGCACCGCTGAATTGCGGTCAAGAATCCGCATCACGACCTTTTCGCCATTGATCGTCGGCAGGGTCGAAATCCGCAGGTCGACCATGCGCATTGGCGTCTTGACCGTGATACGCCCATCCTGCGGTCGTCGCCGCTCGGAAATATCAAGTTCCGACATGATCTTCAGGCGTGAGACAAGCGACTGGTGCAGGTGGTGCGGAATCTGGATTTTGTCGGAAAGAACGCCGTCGATCCGGTAGCGAACAACAACGCTCTTGGTACGCGGCTGGATGTGGATATCCGATGCCCCCAGGCGAATCGCTTCGAGGATGATTGCGTTGGCCAGGCGGATCGCGGGAGGCGCCTCGGTCTGGCGTAGCAATTCCTCGATTGCCGCCGCATCATCATCCTCAATAACAATCTCAATCCCCTCATAGGGATCCGGACCGCCCACCAGAGTTTCAAGTTCCTTGAAATCGACCTCGGTATCGCCCTTGTATAGCTCTTCGATCTTCTTGCGGATCGCCGCAACGTCCGCGGTCACCACCTTGACATCCAGCCCGGCCGTGAAGCGCACCTCGTCGATCAGCCCTTCGTCAAGCGGATCGGCCATCGCTAGTAGCATTTTCTTGCCTTCCAGCTTGAGCGGAACAACCAGTTGCCGGACGCAAAAGCTGTGCGGAATCAGATCGGCAAGCACGGTGTCGATGCGAAACTCCGGCAACTGCACTTCCTCGATCAGCAACTCGGTGCGCAGAATCTCTCGAATACGGCGTTCCGGCACCCAGTCCTTTTCGAGCAGCAGCGAAACGACTGGCTCTTTGCGCCGCTCCTGCAATTGCGAGAGTTCCTGCAATTGCGCCGACGACAGGGCGCCCTTCTTGTGCAGCATGATGCCAAGTCGGCTTCGATGCGTCGCCGCCAGCCGTGAGAGGGCAGATATTTCCTTGGTTTTCTTGTCGTTCTCGTTCTTCAGGACCCGGTTACGGGCGACCAGATCGAACTGTTCCAGCGCCAGCGCCACGGTCACGCGCAAGTCATCGTCATTCCATGGTTTGAGGATGAACTTGTACACCGCCCCTTCGTTGATCGCTCCCATGACGGCATCGGTATTGGCATGCCCGGTCAACATGATCCGAATGGTATCGGGGGAGCGCTGCTTTATCTCGCGCAAGAGTTCGGCGCCATTCATCACCGGCATCATGAAATCGCTGATCACCAGGTGTGTCGGCGCTTCAGCCAGGCGCACCAGCGCCTCCTCGCCACTGGCAGCGGTAACCACCTCATAATTCTCCTGGCGAAAAACCCGTGCCAGCGCCTTGAGGATGCCCGGCTCGTCATCGACGAACAGTAGGCGGTAGCGCGGCGGCGTCAGGTGGGTAGCCGGCGCCTGCGGCTCGCTCGTCTTGCCGGTGAAAAATGCACTGTAGTTGGTCATTTCGGTACTGGGAAAAACAGGGTTACGGTCGTTCCGGCATCCGGTTCGCTCTCCAGCGTAATCCGGCCGCTATGGGCCAACACGATGTTGCGTACCGTCGACAGGCCGAGCCCCGCCCCGGAACCTACCGGCCGCGTCGTGTAGAAAGGCTCGAAGGCCCTGGCCAGTTGCTCCGGTTTCATCCCGACTCCGTTGTCCTGAATCCGGATCGTGATGCCCTCCTCGTCTGCCTCGCTGCTCACGCGGACCTCGCCCGAGCGTCCGGCATCGGCAATCGCCTGCGCCGCATTGCGCATCAGGTTCAACAGCATCTGGTTGATGTGTCCCGGCAAACAGACGAGGCCGGGCAAGGGCAACAAGTTGAGGCGAATCGAAACGCCGCTAGGCAACTGCCCTTCGATCACGTTGGCGGCATGATGCAGGCTGTCGTTAAGATCCGAGAACTCCTCGCTGGCCCGGTCGACATTGGAAAAACTCTTCAACTCGGCAACGATCCGCGCAATTCGGTCGATGCCCTTGAGCGTGTCGGTCAGAAGGTCCTGGCCATCCTCGAGAACGAAATCGAGGTCGAGCCGCCGCCACGCTGCCTCCCCTTCGCCAAGCGTAGCCTTCAGCTGGGCGAATTTGCCGAGATAGTTCTGGAAAGTGCTCAGGTTGCTGCGGACGAAACCGAGGGGATTATTGACCTCGTGTGCTACTCCGGCTGCCAGTTGCCCTACCGTGGCCAGACGCTCGGCTTCGTAGAGCATCTGCTGACGCTCTTCCAGTTGCACGATCTGCGCCTTGACACGATTCTCCAGATCGGCCGACAGCGCCTTGTAACGTGCCTCGGACTCCTGCAGCTTGGCATGCTCCAAGCGAAGGCTCTCGAAATCCTCGGCGACGGCCTCCAGATGGAGATTTGAGGCCATCTTGTAGCGAGCCTGGGTCCGTAACAACTGTTCCAGCAGGCAACGTATCGCCTTGAGGCTAGCCTGCGCGGCTTGACGGCTATGCAGATAGCCAACCGGCTCCAGTTCGAGTACCAGCGGCTCGCGCAGCCCCTCGCCTGTGGCTACGCCCCACAAGGCAGTACCGTCAATCCCGACGATTGCCACATCGCCGGCCAACAGACCATCGAGTGCAGGTCCAATACGATCCAAGACGGCCGCATCGAGCAACTCTTCAAGCCGCCATTCACGGTCGAAATTGTCGCTCATGGCGCCGCCTGTCGGCCCAGGGCGCCGGCGACGAACATATCTTCATCCAAGCCATGACGGCTGGCCAGTTCATGGCTTTCGGCGTAATGACGATACGTCGATCGCAACAAAGCCTCGAAACTCTCCTCGACGCCATCGCCGCGCAAGGCCGAGGCAAACACCAGCGGCCAAGGGGCACTTTCCCAGCGTGCCCGGATTTCAGCCTCGGGCACCGCCGTCGGCAAATCGCGCTTGTTGAACTGGACTACCAGCGGCAGATGCTCGAAATCTAGCCCGACGCGGCTACAGTTCTCAGCCAGGGTCTGGAAGGATTCGGCGTTGTTGGTTTCCTGCGCCCGATCGGAGTCGGCTACGAACACCACGCCATCCGAGCGCGACAGCACCGCCTTGCGGGTTCCGTCATGGGCAACCTGTCCCGGCACGGTGAACAGACGGAACTTGATCAGCAGGCCGGAAGGCGCCCGGAACCCGAACGGCAGGAGATCGAAGAACAATGTACGATCATCCTGCGTTTCGAGGGTCATCATTTCGCCCTTGAGTTCGGGCGACAACTGCTCATGCAGGCGCAGCAGGTTGGTCGTCTTGCCGCTCTGGGCAGGACCGTAATAGACCAGTTTGAAGGATAGCTTGCCGGCTTCGCTATCAGGCATGTCAGGCCTTGTTCAACAGATCCGGATCGAGCAGCACGGAACCGTCCGGCCCCCAATTGACCTGGGTGATTCCGGGTTCGAGCGCCTCCAGTCGTTCCGCCTCGATCGCCTCGGGCGTCTTTTCCCCCATTTCCATGCGGACCAGATTGGCAAGCTGGCGGTTTTCCAGCATCAGATCGCGATGCGCCAGCGACTGGGCGATCGCCGACATCAGTTCGTAATCGTTCCACGGCTTGCCTATGAAGCGATCTATGCCGACCTCATTGACGGCGCGTACCAGAGCATTCAGGTCGGCGTAGCCGGAGAGGATCAAGCGGGCAGCATCCGGCTGCAGTTCCTTGACAACCTTGAGGAACTCGATGCCATCCATCTCGGGCATCCGATAGTCGCTGACGAACAGATCGAAGGGTTCATGCCGCGCCCTTTCAATCGCCGCCAGCGGCGAGGAAAAACTCTCGACCTCGAGTGTGAAGGTCTTGTTGCCCATGACGCATGGTGCCAGGCGCAACAGACGCTTGAGCGACTTGAGGATGGCCTCCTCGTCATCGAGAAGCATGACGCGACTCATGATTCCTCCTGCCGGATATACAAGGTATAGGGATGCTGTTCGCTGGATTCCAGCTTGAGCAACTGGGCAATGATTTCCTTGGTCACGATACTGCCGCGGGCCAGCAGCAGGTAACCGTCACGATGGTTGAGTTCGCGTGAGAGCACCATGCCAGGCCGCAAATGCAGAGCGCGGACCGGCAATTCGGTCACCCGCTTCTTGCCCGACTCGGCGAGCAATTGCACGAAACAATCAACGACCTGCGGATCATAGCGCTTGCCCCGGTTATCGATCAGGAAGTCGCGCGCCTCTTCCGCTTTCAAGGGGCGCTGCACCAGGGTGCCGGCCTGCAGGGAGTCGTATTCGTTGACCACGGCCAGGATACGGCTCCCCATCGGGATGGCCATACCGGCCAGATGATCCGGGAAGCCGCTGCCATCGTAGAGTTCGTGATGATGACGGACGAGCAAGGCGCAATCGCGCAGTTTCTCGACCGACATCAGGATGTTCTGGCCGACGACCGGATGTTTCATGACCAGCGCCCGATGTTCCAGTGTCAGCGTGTTGAAAGGCTTGTCGAGTAGGCCGTCGGGCAGACCGATCTTGCCGACATCATGCAGCAGGCCGGCCAGCATTACCGTCTGCACCTCGGCGTCGCTTAACCCTAGCCGCTGGGCAACGTTACGCGCCTGATCGGCAACCCGCCGGCCATGCCCTGAGAGGTGCGTTCCCACCTGTCCCGAACGTAGCTCAACCATCCCGGCAAAGACCTGAACGGTTGCCAGGAAGGTCTTCTTCAACTCATTCAGCGCAACCCGGACTTCCGCCGTACGCTCATTGACCTTTTGCTCCAGGCCGGCATTGAGTTCCTTGAGTTCCTCGTTCTGGCGCAGCGTCAATTCACTCAGACGCCTGTTTTCGTCTTGCAGGCGACGGCGCTCGAGCGCGTCGTTGACCACCTGAACAATTTCGTTGTCGTCCCAGGGCTTGGAGATATATCGATAAATCTCGCCCTCATTGATCGCCGATACCGTGGAAGTGATGTCGGCGTACCCGGTCAGCAGAATCCGCACAACGTTGGGCCAACGCTGGCGGACATTCTTCAGGAAGGTAGCACCATCCATTTCCGGCATGCGCATGTCGGAAATGACCAGATCGACATTTTCCTTCTCAAGGATATCCAGCCCGGCCTGCCCGCTCTCCGCGATGAGTATCCGGTAACCCTGCGGCCGGAACAAACGGCGCAGCGACGAAAGAATGCCCGGTTCGTCATCAACGAATAGAAGCGTCAGATTGCTGTTATCACTCATTCAAAAAAATCCCTCGTCGTGGCCTCGGCTACGAGCCTGAGAAACCGCTGCAAAAGCTGAACCAGTCTGCAACTAGCCCATTCTCGCGCCTTTCGGGATCAAATGGCAAAATCTTTGAACCTCCGGGGACAAATTCCTTGGAACCAAACGCCCAACCCCTTGGCCGACAGTATAATCAGCGCAAATCCGGAGCGATTACCGTATGTCGATAAAGTCACATTTCTCGCTTTTTGCTTGCCTGATCGCTTCCACAAGCCTCCTCGTCATGACCGGATGTGGCAGCGGTCGGGCCGCCATCAAGGCCTCGCAGGAAAAGGAGGCCAACGAGTTGGCTAGCACGGGTGGGCGCGTTTCGTCCGCCGATGGCTTGCGACTGGGATACGCCTGCTGCAACCTCCGCTACAGCGGCGACTGGGTAAGCGACCTCAGTTCCGGAGAATTGCCGTTTATTCCCGTCGGTAGCCAGATTCTGGTACGCCGTCTCGAAGGCAACGTCGCCTACGTTGTGGTTGATGAGAAACGCTACCGCCTTGGCCACGACTATGGGCGTCGCGAGGAGAAGACCTCGGAATGGGTCGACAAGTTGGTCGTGCTCAATGACCCGGCGACCAAACTGGCACGTTTTCCCGCCAACATTCGCGCCGCCATCGAGGCCGGCAAGATCACCATGGGCATGAGTCGCGAGCAGGTCATCATGGCCCTGGGCTATCCCGCCACCAGCGACACGCCCAAACTCGATGCATCGACCTGGAAGTACTACTGGAATCGCTACGCCTACACGGTTCACTGGGCCTCCGGGCGCGTCAGCAAAATCGAAGGTAACCCGGACATCCTCAAACTCGTCCAATATGCGTCCCCCGTAACCGAAGCCAAGCCAAAACCCAACGCCAAGGCCGGCAAGGGAACGAAAGATAAATAGCCGACTGCTGGCCTGTCCCGGCCGACATTTCCGCCAATCCAATCAACATCAAATTCGGGAGCAGATCATGACAACAACAAGACCTTGCCGCATCAGCCACCTGCTCTCACTGGCCCTGTTCTGCCTGACGTGCCTGCAAACTCCGGCACAAGCCGAAACCCAGCAGATGCCGAGCGCCGATACCGGCAAACCTTTTGCCAGTGTCTGGCGCGTGCGCGGAGAGGTCTTTGCCACTAACCAGCGCGGCAGCGAGCGCCTGCTCAAGGAAGGTGGGAATGTTCTAGTTGGCGAAAGGGTTCGCGCTTCGAACACCGGCGAGGCTGTCCTGCGCACAGCCGATGGCGGCATGGTGGCGATTCGTCCGGCCGCCAGCTTCGTTCCGGAGCAGTTCGCGGCCGAGGGGAAGAGCACCGACCGCCAGATCCTGCGCCTGATCACGGGTTCGTTACGGGTGATCAGCGGCTGGATCGCCCGCATCAATCCGCGCGATCACCGTATTCACACCCCCAGCGCCACGATCGGTATCCGTGGTACCGACCACGAACCCTACGTACTGCCAGTCGAATTTGCCAACGCGACCTACCAGGCCGGCACTTACGACAAGGTCAATCGCGGTGGAGTCGCGCTTGAGGCCAGCGGCGGCAGCGTTGAGATCAATCCGGGGCGGGTCGGTTTCGCGCGCGATCCACAAAGCGTTGCAAAACGGACGCGAGCGCTGATGACCATGCTCCTACCCACCCTGCTCGACCGGGTGCCGGATTTCTACGTTGCCGGTGCCTTCGATGGGGAACTCGACCGTTATTCGGAAAAACTTGCCGGCACGGCCAACTCCGGAGCATCAGGCGATGCTCCGTTACCGGCTGCTGCCCCGGCGCCGACAGCGGCATCCGTCGCACCCGAAGCAGTTCTGGATGTCGCCGCACTCGGCTGTACACCGCAGCTTGTCGGCGAATACTGGCTGAAGCGCCTCGATAGCGCGTTGATGCGCCGCGACCTCAAGAACCTGCTCGCGCTCTTCGCACCCGACGTCACGACCCGCGCCACGATCCGCAAGCAGGACAACAGCACGCAGGTACTGGAATTCACGCGTGACGAGCTGGTGCAAAGCACGCTGCGCTCGATATCCAGCCTGAAGAACTACCATCAACGCCGACTCTCGATCGAAAGCCGGGCGAAGGACAATACGGCCGGCGCAACCTGTCCAGGCGTCGAGGTCACTTCGCAAGTCATCGAGCAAGGCTTGCTCGGCGACCGCCCCTACCGCTTCGAGTCGACGGAAACCTATCTCCTCGAACTGCGTAACGGCGAGTGGCTGGCCACCCGTGCCGAAACCGTCCAGCGCTGAAGCGCGATTCCTCACGATGCCCACCATGAAACGCCATCCTCGCCCAGCCCACTGGAAACCTCCTGTCTACCTTGCTGCCATCCTGCTCATTGCCGGCTGTGCCGGTGGCAAGGCCGGCGATGGAGAGACGGGTGAAGACTCGGCGGCCGACACGAGGACAGCGCTGACTGATATCGGTGCCGACATCGGCTGCGGCGTGGCGACCTTGATCGGCAAGGACTGCGCCCGGGGTGCAGAGGTTGGCCTCAACGTCATGGACAAGTTTGTCTCCTGGGTCTTTCGCTCCCTGAAAATCGCCGACGCCAAGACTGTTAATAACGAGTACAAGGCACGGCAGATTGCGGTGTCGCAGAAGGATGTCGCGCCGATGGCCTTCACGACGCAGGTCCAGACCAAGGAAGTCGCCGCCGACGAGGGTGGTTCAAAGAAAAAATCGCAGCAAACCACCGAAGTCAGGGTGACCTCGACCTCGGACCTGGTCGGCTATGGCGACAAGGTGCCCACCGTTACGCAGCACTATGCGCTCTACGACGAGAAGAACAAGCTGGTGTCGAGCAAGACCGAGCGTGTTGCGGCGGTCGATGGCGCGGGCCGCTACGAGACGGACGCCAGGTTCAAGGTGGCGAATCCATCCGGCAAGAAGCAGTATCGCGTCGAAACCACGCTGGTCGTCGACGGCAAGAGCTACAAGAAAAATACATACAAGGTCGCCATCGACGATTTGGGCATGCCGCTCCTAGCCCAACTTGCCCCAATTCGCTGACCGGATCAAATGATTTTGACATAAGCCGAGCAATCGGCTTTCCGGTACCGAGCTGACCACCTGATGCGGCTTTCAGCCAACCGCCACCCACCCGCAAATGACAAGCGAATCGGCCCTGACCAAACGGCCGGAAACGCCCGTCAAATGGGCCATTGCCACCTCTCTGCGCATTCGGTAATCTGACGTAAAACAGGTTTATCAAGGGGGGCACCTTGAATCATCGGCGGGTACTGCTGGCATCCCTGCTCGGCGGCGCGGTCTTTTTCGGGCTGCTGTCACGGGTTGATGCGCAGGCGACCGCCTGGGTAGGCCAGATCAAGGTATCTCGTGGCATTGTCTTGCTCGACCGCGACGGTCAGCGTTATCCGGCCCCGGTTGGCGTACGCCTTAAAGAAGGCGACACGATCCTTACCGAGGCGAATGGTTCGGTCGGCCTCATGTTCAACGACAACTCGACGCTCGCGATGGGCCCCAACGGCGAAGTAGTGCTCGAACGCTACGCCTATGATTCGACTACCTACATGGGAGCCTTCGATGCCTACGTCAAGCGGGGTGCCGTCTCGATCGAAGCCGGCAACCTCGGCCGGCAAGCGCCCGAGGCCGTTCGCGTGAAGACGCCGCTGGCCGAGATTCGCGGACAGACCCGCAGTTTCGGGGTCGAGGTGGAAGGACGTTGATCGTGAGCCACCCTCCCTTCCGTCGCCTCGCTACACTGGCAATCATCGTTTTCGCGATCGCCGCCTGCACGACCCAACGCGAAACTTATGTTGTCCTGCCCGACGCCACGGGTCAGGCGGGCAGCCTGCAAGTGGTATCGAAACAGGGCCAGGTGCTTGTACTCGACGGCGCCTACGCCAATGCCCAGGCCTCGGTCGGCCGGGCACCCCGTCCTGCAGCCTTGAGTCAGGCCGAGATCGAGCGGGCCTTTGCCGAAGCCTTGTCGGCCAGACCGGATGCTCCGTTACGCTTCACCCTTTATTTCCGCGAAGGCAGCGACGAACTGACTCCGGAATCCATGAAGGCATTACAAGGCGTTCTCGATGCCGTCCGCAAGCGCCCGGCGCCGGATGTCATCGTCGTCGGCCATACCGACCGCGTCGGCCTGCTGCTCGACAATGATCGCCTGGCCCTGCGCCGAGCCGAACGGATTCGCGCCGATCTGCTGGGTGCCGGATTACCTGAAGAAACGGTCCAGGCTGCAGGACGCGGCGAGCGCGAGCCACTGGTGGCAACAGCCGACGAACAACCCGAACCGCGCAACCGGCGCGTCGAAATTCTGGTCCGCTGAGATGAAGCCCCGTTCCGCATTCCGCCTGATCGCCCTGCTCCCGGCACTCCTGTTGGGCGAACCCCTGCTTGCTGAGCTATCGCAGGAGCCCATTCTGCGAATTGAAACCGGCCGTCACCTGGCACCGATCACCCGGATCAGCAGCGATGCCGAAGGCAGATGGGCCATCACCGCCTCGGAAGACAAGACGGCTCGACTCTGGGATCTGCGTAGCGGAAAGGAAATCGCCGTCCTGCGCCCACCGATCGGAAGCGAGAGCGTCGGTGCGCTGTATGCCGCGGCGATGTCGCCCGACGGCAAGCAGGTCGCGCTCGGCGGCAACAGCGCCTTCGACGACCGGACCAACGCCCTCTATCTGTTCGACCGGGGCACCGGTAGCCTGCCGGCAAAACGTACCCTCTCCGGCATCGAGGCGCCGATCACGCAGCTTGCCTGGACGGCTGACAGCCAGATACTGGCGCTTGGCCTGCGCCAGGAGGGGCTACGGGTATTCCGGCGCGACCTGAGCTTTGTCGGCGCCGACCCGGAATACAACGACGCAATCTATGGCGCAGCGTTTTCGCGTAACGGACACTTGGCCGTGGTCAGCCTCGACGGCTACCTGCGTCTCTACAGCTTCGGCAAGAAAGGCATGGAGCGTCTGGCCCGCATCCAGATTCCCGGCAAGCCCTACACCGTGGCCTGGTCGCCCAACGGCAGCCAGCTTGCCATCGGCCTGCAGGATGCCCCGAGTGCGCTGATCCTCTCGGCTAGCAGCCTGGAGATTTTGCACCGGGCCGAAGCCGGTGGCGCGGGCAATCTCGGCCGGGTCGCCTGGTCGCCCGATGGACAGGTGCTTTACGCCGCCGGCAGCGTCGTTCGCGACGGACGTTTCGCCATCCTCGCCTTTGCCGATGGCGGCCGGGGTGCCTCTCGCCCAATCGGTGGCTTCGCCAACACCGTCACCGCCCTGGCCGGCAACAGCAACGGTCTGCTGGCCAGTTCGGCCGAACCGGCCTGGGCATTCTTCGATTGGTCAGGAAACACGCGCCTCGGAACCGGCACCGCCAATGCCGATTACCGCGACGCCGGCACCAGTTTCCGGATCAGCAGGAATGCCGCGAAAGTGGCCTTCCCCATGCGCCAGGGGGCTAACGACGCGCAACTGTTCGACCTGCTCAGGGGCGAAGTACGCACGGCACCGCCGCCATCCGACACGGTGGAAGCCCAGGTGCCGCGCTCGCTCCGGGACTGGCACAACGCGCTCCGTCCGAACTGGGATGGCAAGCCCCTGGCGCTGCGACCGGGGGAAACCTCGCGCAGCGCTGCCCTCGCCCCCGATGGCCAACGCCTGGTGCTCGGCACCGACTGGTATCTGCGCGCCTTCACGGTGAACGGCGCCCAGGCGTGGGAAAAGCGTGTTGCCGGTGCGGCCTGGGCGGTCAATATCAGCGGCGACGGTCGCTGGGTGGTCGCCGCCCTGGGGGACGGCAGCATCCGTTGGCACCGCCTGAGCGATGGCGCCGAGCAACTGGCACTGTTCCCGCATGGCGACCGCGAGCGCTGGATCGTCTGGACACCTTCCGGCTACTACGATGCCTCGATGGGTGGCGAGGGCCTGGTCGGCTGGCACGTCAATCGCTCCGCCAACCAGGCGGCCGATTTTTTCTCGGCCGGCCGTTTCCGCGAGCGTTTCAACATGCCCGGTGTCATCCAGAAAATACTCGAGAGTGGCGACGAGCAGGAGGCTGTAAAGGCCTATCGGCGCGAACAGGCCGTCCTTGAAACCGCTATGGCGCCCGTCCCGGCGGTGGCCCCGCAGCCGGCTCCTCCGCCCGCGCCCGTGCCTGCTCCAGCCACTATCGCCTCCATTGCCCCCATTGCCCAGGCCTTGCCACCGGTCATCGAACTTCAGACTGAACGCGGCATCGAAACCGGTGAAAACCTGGTGCCGGTCCGCTACATCGTGCGCACCCCAGCCGATGCGCCGGTCAAGGAAGTCAAGTTCCGGGTCAATGGCAAGCTCGAGCGTAGCGTCAAGACCCGCTCGATGCGCGCCGCCGAAGGTTCCGTCTTCGAGGCCATGGTGCCCGTGCCGCCGAAGGACTCGGAAATCGTGATGATTGCCGAAAACAAGCACGCCAAGTCCGATCCGGTCAGCATCACCGTGCGGAGGATCCAGCGGACGGCGGGCAAGGCGCAGTATGTGGAAAAGTACGACACGCTCTACATGCTGATTATCGCGGTCAACAAATACCCCGGGGAAAACGCGCTGAAACTGCCGGTCAAGGATGCCAACGATTTCCGGCGCCAGATGCAGCGGATCGCCAATCCGCCACCGGACAAGCAACGCCTTTACGAACGTTCTTCGCTACGCATCCTGATTGACGAGGAAGCCACGCTCGACAAGGTGCGCGACGGCCTAAAGTGGTTGCGCGACAGCGTCAAGGAAAAGGACGCCGGCGTTGTTTTCCTGGCCGGGCACGGCAACTCCCAGGACCGTTCCTACTTTTTCGTCCCCTACCGCAGCGAAAGCATTGGCAAGCGTGACGACTGGCTGCCCGGCAGCGAAATCGTGCAAACCCTGCAAAGCCTGCCCGGACGCGCCATGTTCTTCCTCGACACCTGCCATGCCGGCGCGTTTGCCAACATGGCCAATGTCGCGGGCACGGTCAACCAGGTCGATGAGGAACGCGGTGTCATCATCTTCGCCTCGGCGACCGCCAAGGAACTTGCCCAGGAAACCGATGAATGGGGCAATGGCGCCTTCACCAAGGCGCTGATCGAAGGCTTCCGGGGGGGAGCCGAAGACCCGCGTGACAATCTGGTCTACCCGACCACCTTGAAACGCTATGTAACGCGACGAGTCCGCGAATTGACCGAAAACCAGCAAAGACCGTATGTCAGCGACCAGGGCGTTGATGACCCAATCGCGGCGGTCGTCGAATAGCAGAACAAGGCAAATCATGAACGTCAAATGCACAAAATCGCCCCTTGCAGCAGCGCTTGCGGGCGTGTTTATTCTTTCGGCATGCGCCACCAACCAGGATGGCTCCTACAAATACGACGCCCGTGCTACCGGTGCATTGATCGGCGCCCTGACGGGTTGCGCCTTGGGGGCTGCTACGCACGGCGGCAAGGGCTGTGCGACAGGGGCGGTCGTCGGTGCTGCAGCGGGCTTTCTGATCGGTTGGTATTTCGAATCGAAGAAGACCTCCACAGCAGAGCAGGTCAATGCCGAGTACGAGAACGGTACGAGAAATCGCAGTATCAGTGTAGAGCCACCCAAAGACAGCATCGTTCCCGCCAAGTTCGACACCAAGGTCAGTACGGGACAGGCAGACAGTTCCGGACAGCGCGAAATCCAGGTGACGTCGAATACCGATTTGATCGGCTACGGCGATCGCGTTCCCGAAGTTGAACAACGTTATGCCATCTATGACGAGAAAAATAATCTGCTTGAGGAAAAGACCGAGAAACTGACCTCAGTCGACGGCGCTGGGCGCTATCAGACCAATTCCAAGTTCAAGCTGCCGGCAGAATCGAAGGGCAAGAGCTACACCGTAAAGACCACGCTCGTCACGAATCAGAAGGAGTACAAGGAAAATACCTACAAGGTCACGCTCAACGAGAGCCAGCCAACTCAACTTGCCTTGATCTACTGATCGCTTTTGCAGCCCGGACTGGAATGACCGGGCAACGCTGACATGGCGCGAGAGCCATGGCATGCGCTCTGGCCGCCAGCTACGCTTGATGGGACAATTGCGCCCTTGCTGATTTTCCCCTCTTGAAGCCCCGATGGCCGATACGCCCGACCTTTCGAAGCATACCCCGATGATGCGCCAGTACTTGGCGCTGAAAGCGAACCATCCGAACACCCTGCTTTTCTACCGGATGGGCGATTTCTACGAACTCTTCTATGAAGACGCCGAAAAAACGGCCCGCCTGCTCGACATCACGCTGACCACGCGCGGTCAGTCGGCCGGGGTGCCGATCAAAATGTGCGGCATTCCGTTTCACTCGCTGGAGCCTTACCTGGCCCGACTGGTGAAACTCGGGGAGTCGGTGGTGATCTGCGAGCAGATCGGCGACCCGGCGACCAGCAAGGGACCGGTCGAGCGTGCCGTGGCGCGGATCGTCACGCCGGGGACGCTGACCGACGCGGCCCTGATCGACGACAAGCAGGATATCTGGCTGCTGGCACTGACCACCAATCGCAATACAGCCGGCCTGGCCCGCCTCAACCTGGCGAGCGGCGAATTCATCCTGACCGAGGTGGCAGTCGAGCAGATCGCGGCCACGCTCGAGCGTATCCGCCCCGCCGAAATCCTGCATCCCGAAAGCTGGGAACCGGGCTTTCCCCTGAACGCGGCCCGTACCCGCCAGGCCGACTGGCAGTTCGAATTCGACTCGGCCCGGCGCCTGCTCTGCGAACAATTCCAGGTTGCCTCGCTGGCCGGTTTCGGGGCCGAGGGTCTGCGTCCTTCCATCGCCGCCGCCGGCGCCCTGCTCCAGTACGCCAAGGCGACGCAAACCGGCAATCTGCCGCACTTGCGTGGCCTGACCGTCGAACTGGAGGGGGCTTACCTCGGCCTCGACCTCGCCACCCGGCGCAATCTCGAACTGACCGAAACCCTGCGCGGACAGCCCTCCCCGACGCTGTTCTCGCTTCTTGACAACTGCGTCACCAGCATGGGCTCGCGCCTGCTGCGCCATGCCCTGCACCATCCCTTGCGCGAGCGCGACATTCCCGCTGCCCGCCACGGTGCGGTCGAGTCCTTGCTCGAAGACTATGGCCGGATGGCCGGCGAAGTCCGTCGCGGACTCAAGGGCATCGCCGACGTCGAGCGTATCGCCGGCCGCATCGCGCTGCGCAATGCCCGACCGCGCGACCTGGCCAGCCTACGCGAGTCGCTGGCCCGGCTTGATGCGCTGCGGGCGCCGCTGGTCGGCAACGCTTCGCCGCTGCTGGGGCAACTCGAAGCCGACCTGGCGACACCGCACGCCGTCCTTGAACTGCTGATTCGTGCCATCGCCGCCGAACCTTCGGCCCAGATTCGTGATGGCGGCGCCATCGCCCCCGGCTACGACGCGGAGCTCGACGAACTGCGCTCGCTCAACGACAACTGCGGTGCCTTCCTGGTCGACATGGAAATCCGGGAGCGCGAACGGACCGGCATCGCGAGCCTGAAGGTGGAATTCAACAAGGTGCATGGCTTCTACATCGAAGTTACCCATGCGCACACCGACAAGATTCCCGATGATTACCGCCGGCGCCAGACGCTGAAGAACGCCGAGCGCTACATCACGCCGGAACTGAAGGCCTTCGAGGACAAGGCATTGTCTGCTCAGGAGCGCTCGCTGGCCCGCGAAAAGCTGCTGTACGAGGGCATCCTGGACGCCCTGTTGCCGACCGTGCCGACCCTGCAGACGATCGCCCGCGCCATCGCCCAGCTCGACCTGCTGGCGGGCTTCGCCAACACCGCCCTCAAGCGCAACTGGAGCAAGCCGGAATTCGTGCCGGAAATCGGCCTCGCCATTACCGGCGGGCGTCACCCGGTGGTCGAAGGTGAACTCGCCAACAGTGCCGAAACCTTCATCGCCAACGACTGCCTGCTGGCCGAAAACCGCCGCCTGCTGCTCATCACCGGCCCGAACATGGGCGGTAAATCGACCTACATGCGGCAGACGGCGCTGATCGCCCTGCTCGCCCACATCGGCAGTTTCGTTCCAGCCGACCGCGTCGTGCTGGGCCCGATGGACCGCATCTTCACCCGCATCGGCGCTTCCGACGACCTCGCCTCCGGCCGTTCGACCTTCATGGTCGAGATGACTGAGGCAGCGGCCATCCTTCATCACGCAACCGAGAACAGTCTGGTGCTGATGGACGAGATCGGGCGCGGCACCTCGACGTTCGACGGCATGGCGCTGGCCTTCGCCATCCTCCGTCATCTGATCGACAAGAACCGCAGCCTGACGCTGTTCGCCACGCACTATTTCGAGCTGACCCGGCTGTCGCATGAATACACCGAACTGGCCAACGTCCATCTTGATGCTGTCGAACACAACGACCGCATCGTCTTCCTGCATGCGGTCGAGGAAGGTCCGGCCAATCAGAGCTATGGTATCCAGGTGGCTGCACTGGCCGGCATTCCGGGCAGCGTGGTACGCGCCGCCCGCAAGCAGCTAAGGGAATTTGAACAACGTGCGGCGATCGATCCGCTGCAGCCCGATCTTTTCGCCCAGGGCGAACCTGAGGTGAACGAAGCCGAGCCGCACCCTGCCCTCGTCAGCCTTGCCGACATCGATCCCGACAGCCTGACGCCGCGCGAGGCACTCGAGGCGCTTTACGCCCTGAAAGGCCTGTTCAAGTGAAGCATGTGCTCGTCGCGTGCCTGCTTGCCGTCAGCATGCTAGCTCACGCAGAGACCTGGCACTTCGGATTGATCGGCGACACGCCTTACTCTCCTTACGAGCGCCGCGAACTACCGCGCATGCTCAATCGCATCAACGACAACCAGGTTGCCTTCATCGCCCACATCGGCGATTTCAAGGGTGGTCAGGAGCGTTGTGACGATGAAACCTTTGTCGATCGGCTGCAGTTGTTCGATGCCAGCAACGCTCCTTTCATTTTCGTGCCTGGCGACAACGAGTGGAGCGATTGCGAGCGCATTTCGAACGGCGCCTACGACCCGCTGGAAAGACTGAACAAGCTGCGCGCACTCTTCTGGCCGGACAACCGCTCTCTCGGACAGAAGCGCCTGACGCTCGAACGCCAGCCAGGCGGCTATCCCGAACATGCCCGTTTCCGCTTGGGACCGGTTTTATTTGTCAGCTTCAACTTGCCTGGCGGCAACAATAACTTCGGCATGACCGATGTGCCACGTGCCGAATTCACGGTACGCAACCCGGCAGTACTCGATTGGCTCAGCGAGAGCTTCGCCCTCGCCCGCCGCGAGAAACTGGCCGGCATCGTTCTGCTTTTCCAGGCCGACCCGGATTTCCATTATTTCGCCAAAGGTTTCCCGTACCGGGGCTACCGCGATTTTCTCGAACGCCTGCGTAGCGAAACGATGACTTTCCCGGGTGAAGTCGTTGTCGTCCACGGTGACACACATATGAGTCGCATCGATCAGCCGCTCACTGACGGCCATGGCCGGACGCTCACCAACTTTACGCGCGTGGAAACCTTCGGCTATCCGATCATGGGCTGGACCCGAGGCAGCATCGATACGGAATCGCCGCGTCTATTCCGCTTCGAAACCCATCGCTGGCCTGAAAAGGAGCATTAAGCCAATGCCGATGAACCACACTTTTGCAACCGAGGAGCCGAGTCGCGCCGACGTCGAGGCCATAACAGGCGCACTTCTGATCGAGTTTGGGGCACCGTGGTGCGGTCACTGTCAGGCCGCTCAGCCGCTGCTCGAGGCGGCCATGGCCACGCATCCAACGCTTGTGCACCTAAAAATCGAAGATGGACCAGGCCGTCCGCTGGGCCGCTCGTTTCGCGTCAAGCTATGGCCGACGCTAATCTTCTTGAGGAATGGCGCTGAAATCGGACGCCTCGTTCGCCCCCTCGACAGCCAGGCCATTGTCGAGGCAATGGACGCCATCGATCCAGTGTGACGACCGCCGATTTCTCCACACTGGATGCCGCCGGCCTGAATCTGCAGGCTGTTTTCGCTATCGACCAATTACCGGAAAAACTCCGTGCCGACATCCGCCACCGTTTCGATCCCGCTGGGGATTACCGGCAGCTAATCCTGGTCGGACATGGCGGCACAAAAATGTGGGAAATGGCCATGCGCTGGGTTGCGGCGGAAGAGATCGTTACCGACGATCCGATCGACGAATTCAGTATTGCGCAGATGCACAAATTTCTCAGTGCCTACCGCCATCGCATCATCTACCCGGCTGCCGACTCGCTCGGCCTGCAAGCCTTGGGCAAACTGGCCGGCTGGCATCATGACTCCCCGTTCATGGTTGGAATCAATGCGCACTGGGGAAGTTGGTATGCCTACCGGGCGCTCGCCTTGGCCGATACCGATTTCCCGCCAACGGCACCACAGGAACAGCCATCCCCCTGCCTCTCCTGCAATGGAAAACCCTGCCTGGCCGCCTGCCCATCCGGTGCAGTCATGGTAGAGGGTTTCGCTCTGGACAAGTGCGTCGCCTGGCGCAGGCAGATGCAATCACCGTGCAGCGAGACCTGTCTTTCCCGACTGGCCTGCCCAATCGCCGGCGAGCATCGCTATAGCCCTGAACAAATTCGCCATACCTATGCGATCTCGCTGCGGATGATTGAGCGCTACTACGGCTGAAGCAATTGCACCGGCCATAGGCTTTTTGGCGCAGCCAGCTTTTCCGGCTCAAGCGTTGCGATATTGAACGCGTGCCTTGCGTCGCCAGCATGCCGGCTTTTTCAGGCTGGCTTCATCGATTCCACCACTGGCAAAAATTTCCCGGGCGCGCGCCAGACGCTCACTTTCACCCTGAGCGACACCGGCGATCTGATCGAACCACTTTTGAAGTTTTTTCATTTCGGATACCTCTGACTGGAGAGTTGATCTGTACTGCAGCACTTGTCTTTGTGCCGTCAGTTGTAGATTATCCGTTTACTGTATGTTTGTACAGTACTCGAATAATTTTTCCCCCGAAATGAAAAATGCCCGTCATCGACGGGCATTTCCGAATTCGTCAAATCCCTTGCGGGATGGTCGTTTCGACGATCAGTGGCAGGTTTCCTCGTCATCGTCGGCATTGTGTACATGGCCGTGTTCGATCTCCTCGGCGCTGGCCGGACGGATCGCGGTCACCGTGCAGGTAAAGACCAAAGCCATGCCGGCGAGCGGGTGGTTACCATCGAGCACGACCTTGTCGTCGGCGATGTCGGTAACGCGGTAGATGACGAAGTCGTCATCGCCGCCGTCTTCCGGACCACCCTCGAACTGCATGCCGACCTGGAGCTCCTTGGGGAAATCCTTGCGCGGCTCGACCTGGACCATTTCGGCATCGTAGTCGCCGAAAGCCTCATCCGGCTGCAGCTTGACCTTGACCGATTCACCAACCTTCTTGCCTTGCAGAGCTTCCTCGATTTTCGGGAAAATGTCCTCGTAACCGCCGTGCAGGTAGACCAGCGGCTCGCGGCCTTCGTCGACCACCTCGCCATCCGGGTCGGTAACGTGGTAATCGAGAGTGATGACGGTATCTTTGGCAACCAGCATGTTCATGAATTCATTTCCTTGACGAGGCGCAGCACGTCGAGTGCGTGGCCCTTGTAATTGACGTTGTAGAGCGCATGGCGAATGACGCCGCTGCGATCGATGATGAAGGTGGAACGGGCGACGCCGAACTTCTTGTGGCCATCGACTTCCTTGGCCTGCCAGACGCCGTACTGTTTGCAGACGGTGCCCTCGGTATCCGACAGCAGTTCGAGACCAATGCCCTCCTTGTCGCGAAATTCCGCGTGTTTCAGACAATCGTCCCGACTGATACCGAAAAGCAGGCAGTCCTGTTCATTGAAATCTTCCTCATGATCGGAAAAGTCGGTCGCTTCCTTGGTACAACAGGGCGTTCCGTCCTTTGCGTAGAAGAAAAGCACGACGTGCTTTTTGCCCAGATAGGAAGCCAGATCAACCGTCTCCATGTCGGCATCCGGCAGTGCGAATGTCGGGGCTTTCTCGCCAACCTTTAGCAGCATGTTGTTCTCCTGAAACGCTCTGCACGGGGGCTTGCTGAGACTGATTCTAACGGAGGCAAATGCCGGTGACTACAGCGGTCGACGCCTTTCTTTCAACTATTTTCCGGGAACTTTTTCAGGAATCTGCACAAAGGTTTCGTCTTGCCGGACCATGCCCAACTCGAAGCGGGCACGCTCCTCGATCGCATCATAACCTTGCTTGAGATCGCGGACCTCGGCATCGAGGCCCGCATTCCGGATTTCCAGCTTACGGGTGACTTCCTTCTGCTGCTGCAATTGACGGTCGTACTCCCACACCTTCAGCCAGCCCCCCTTACCCACCCACAGGGGGTACTGGAGCAGGCCGATGGCTGCGAGAAGGCCGACCGTCAGCCAGCGCATGCGTGATCAGCGCAGGTTGTAGAAGGTTTCACGGCCCGGGTAGGAAGCGGTATCGCCCAGATCTTCCTCGATGCGGATCAGCTGGTTGTACTTGGCGATACGATCGGAACGCGACAGCGAACCGGTCTTGATCTGGCCAGCGTTGAGACCGACGGCGATGTCGGCGATGGTGCTGTCCTCGGTTTCACCGGAGCGATGCGAGATCACGGCGGTGTAGCCGGCGCGCTTGGCCATTTCGACGGCAGCGAAGGTTTCCGACAGCGTGCCGATCTGGTTGATCTTGATCAGGATCGAATTGCCGATACCCTTCTTGATGCCTTCCTTGAAGATCTTGGTGTTGGTCACGAAGACGTCGTCGCCCACGATCTGCACCTTGTCGCCCAAGCGATCGGTCAGCAGCTTCCAGCCATCCCAGTCGGCTTCGGACATGCCGTCTTCGATGGAAACGATCGGGAACTGGTCGGCCAGGTTGGCCAGGTAATCGACGAACTGGGCCGAGGTCAGTTGCAGCCCCTCGCCGGACAGATGGTACTTGCCATCCTTGTAGAACTCGGAAGCGGCGCAGTCGAGTGCGAGCAGGACATCCTTGCCGGCGACATAACCGGCGGCCTCGATGGCCTGCATGATGATCTGCAGGGCTTCGGCATGGCTGCCGAGGTTCGGGGCAAAACCACCTTCATCGCCAACGGCGGTCGAGTGACCAGCCTTGTTGAGCAGCTTCTTCAGCGCATGGAAAATTTCGGCGCCGCAACGGATGGCTTCGCGGATATTGGCAGCGCCGACCGGCATCACCATGAATTCCTGGATATCCAGGCTGTTGTTGGCGTGCTCGCCACCGTTGATGATGTTCATCATCGGCACCGGCATCTGCATCGGGCTCATGCCGCCGAAATAGCGATAGAGCGGCAGGCCGGATTCCTCGGCAGCCGCCTTGGCGACGGCCATCGAGACGGCCAGGATGGCGTTGGCACCGAGGCGCGACTTGTTGTCGGTGCCGTCGAGATCGATCATGGTCTGGTCGATGAAAGCCTGCTCCTGGGCATCAAGGCCGATGATGGCTTCCGAGATTTCGGTATTGATGTTTTCGACGGCCTGCAGAACACCCTTGCCGAGATAGCGGCTGGTATCGCCATCACGCAGTTCGATGGCTTCGCGAGTACCGGTGGACGCACCGGACGGCACGGCGGCACGCCCCATGACACCGCTCTCCAGCAGCACATCGGCTTCGACAGTCGGATTGCCGCGGGAATCCAGAATCTCTCGTGCAACAACGTCAACGATGGAACTCATATTTCTTCCTTATTATCAA
>JAEUOD010000074.1 GCA_016791065.1 Dechloromonas sp.
GCCGTATACTTGTCATCTTTGATGCGGATTGTCGTCCAATTCGTCGCTTAACGCCCCATTCTAGACCATAGTCATGACTTCCAACGCCTCGCAATACACTTGGGCCGGCCGTTTCTCCGAGCCGGTTTCCGATCTCGTCAAACGCTATACCGCCTCGGTCGACTTCGACCAGCGCATGTGGCGCCAGGATATTCGCGGCTCGCTGGCGCACGCGAAGATGCTGGCGCGGCAAGGCATCATCAGCAATGACGACCTCGCCCAGATCGAACGTGGCATGGCCATCGTCACGGCAGAAATCGAATCCGGCCGCTTCGAGTGGTCGCTCGATCTCGAGGACGTCCACCTCAACGTCGAAAAGCGCCTGACCGCGCTCGTCGGCGATGCCGGCAAACGCCTGCACACCGGTCGTTCGCGCAACGATCAGGTAGCGACCGACATCCGCCTCTACCTGCGCGATGCGATCGACGACATCCTCCTCCTGATCAAGGCCTTCCGCTCGGCACTGATCGACCTCGCCGAAAAGGAGGCCGCCACGCCGATGCCCGGCTTCACGCACCTGCAGGTCGCGCAGCCGGTAACCTTCGGCCATCACATGCTGGCCTACTTCGAAATGTTCGGCCGCGATGCCGAGCGCTTCGCCGATGCCCGCAAGCGCACCAACCGCCTGCCGCTCGGCGCAGCCGCGCTGGCCGGCACGACCTATCCGATCGACCGTGCGTTCGTCGCCGCCGAACTGGGCTTCGAGGGCGTCTGCGAAAACTCGCTGGATGCCGTCTCGGATCGCGACTTCGCCATCGAATTCACCGCCGCCTGTTCGCTGCTGATGATGCACATCAGCCGCCTCTCGGAAGAACTCGTCATGTGGATGAGCCCGCGCGTCGGCTTCATCCAGATCGCCGACCGTTTCTGCACCGGCTCCTCGATCATGCCGCAAAAGAAGAACCCGGACGTGCCGGAACTGGCGCGCGGCAAGACCGGCCGCGTCTACGGCCAGCTGATGAGCCTGCTGACACTCATGAAGTCGCAGCCGCTGGCCTATAACAAGGACAACCAGGAAGACAAGGAACCGCTGTTCGACGCCGTCGACACGGTGACCGACACCCTGCGCATCTTCGCCGACATGGCCGGCGGCATCACCGTCCGTGCCGAGAACATGAAATCGGCCCTGACCCAGGGCTTCGCGACGGCCACCGACCTCGCCGACTACCTGGTCAAGAAGGGCCTGCCCTTCCGCGACGCCCACGAAGCGGTCGGCCATGCCGTCAAGGCAGCCGAGCAGAAGGGGGTCGATCTGCCGCAGCTGACGCTCGACGAACTCAAGGCCTTCTGTCCGCAGGTGGAAAGCGATGTCTTCGCCGTCCTCACCGTCGATGGCTCACTCGCTTCGCGCAACCACATCGGCGGCACGGCACCGGAACAGGTAAAAGCCGCGATCGCCCGCGCACGCCAGCGTCTCTAGGCGACGATGATCCGCAAGCTGGGCAAATACGAGCTGGTAAAAAAGCTCGGCAAAGGCGCGAGCAGCACCGTCTATCTCGGTCGCGACCCCTTTGCCCAGCGCGACGTCGCGATCAAGGTCGGAGCACCCGAGATACTGAGCGACCCGAACAAGGGCAAGCTCTACACCCACCTCTTCCTCAACGAAGCCTCGCTGGTCGGCAAACTCAACCACCCGCACATCGTTCAAATCTACGATGCGGTGGTTGCAGACAAGCTCTGCTACATCGTCATGGAGTATGTCGCCGGCGGCACACTGGAGAACCACGCCCGCGTCGGCCACCTCCTGCCGATCAACCGGGTCGTCGAACTTGTCTTCAAATGCACGCGCGCCCTGGAGTTCGCCCATCGTCTCGGCATTACCCACCGCGACATCAAGCCGGCCAACATCCTGCTCAGCGATGAATCGGACATCAAGATTTCCGATTTCGGGGCGGCGCTGACCAACGGCCGCAACAACTCGACGCAGATATCCGGCATCGGCTCGCCGGCCTACATGTCGCCGGAACAGGTGCTCGAACAGCCGCTCGATCACCGTACCGACATCTATTCGCTGGGCGTCGTCCTCTTCCAGCTTCTAACCGGACGCCTGCCTTTCGAGGCCGACAACCAGTTCAACATGGTCTATCAGATCATGCACAGCGAAGCGCAAAAGCCCTCCAGCCTGCGCCAGGGACTGCCAGCGGTCCTCGATCGCATCGTCGGCAAGGCCATGGCCAAGGACCGCGAACAGCGCTATCAGACCTGGGAAGCCTTCGCCCAGGATCTCGCCCAGGCCGTGCGCCGCCGCCAGCTGAAAATGCCCGATGGCGAGTTCGTCGATACTGAAAAATACGACATCCTGCGTGCCCTGCCCTTTTTTGCCGACTTCTCCGATGTCGAAATCTGGGAGGTCGTCCGTTTTTCCGACTGGAAACGCGTCGAGCCGGGCACCATCATCATGCACGATGGCACCCCCGGCGATTTCTTCTGCTTCCTCGCCGAAGGACAGCTCAAGGTCAGCAAGGGCGGCAAGACCCTCAATGTCCTGACCAAGGGCGAATGCTTCGGCGAAATGGCGGTGATCAGTCGGACCACCCAGAACCGCGGTGCCGACATTACCGCCCTGAGTACAGCCGACGTCATCACCGTACGCGGCGAGGCCTTGCATCAGGCCTCCGAGGCCTGCCGCATGCACTTCTACCAGGGCTTCGTCCAGGTACTGGCCAATCGGCTGGCGCTGGCCAATCGCCGCCTGACGGCCTTCTAAAGCAACCTGCCGCGCTCAGCGGCCATGTAGATATTGCGCCGCAACAAGTGACGCGATTAACATATTAGAAGATGTTTATTTTCTACATCAGGGCCGCGCCCGAATACCGAACAACATCCCCAGGAAGATCAGCATGTATTCAACCCTCGTCGACAACACCCCTCACATCAAGGTCAGCACCGGCAAGCATGAAGCCCACTATGCGCTGGACGGCTCGCTGATGAACCCGCTGGAAGCCTTTTACGCCGCGCTCGCCGCCTGTGCCGCCGTCTACGCCAAGAAAGCCTGCAAGGGCCTGGGCATCGCGGCCGAAGGTATCGACATCAACTGCAAGCCCTTTGCCGGCCCCGGCGGCCCGCTGACGCTGGCCAAGTTCAAGACCGAAGTGCGCTTTCCGGCCAATTTCACGGCAGAACAACGAGGGATCATCCTCGAGAGCATTGCGCATTGTGCCGTGAAGGAAGTTGTCCTCGACGGACCGCAGATCGAATTCATCGTTACCGAAGCCTGAACCGCCGGCAACGCACGAGCGTAAACGCAGAAGGCCCGCCCTCGTGGCGGGCCTTCTGCGTTTACGCTATCGAGATCAGGCCTGAGCAATGCCTTCGAGCATCTTCTGCAATGCGCCGGCCTGGTACATCTCCTTCATGATGTCGCAGCCGCCGACGAATTCACCCTTGATGTAAAGCTGGGGAATGGTTGGCCAGTTGGCGTATTCCTTGACGCCATTGCGGATGTCGGCATCGGCCAGGACATTCACGGTCACGAAATCATTGACCCCACACAGCTTGAGGATTTGTACGGCGGTCGCCGAAAAGCCGCATTGCGGAAAACGGGCATCGCCCTTCATATAGAGGACGACCGGATTGCCGGTCACGGTTTCGTGGATGCGTTGCTGAACGTCGGACATGATCTCTCCAGATTAGAGGTGACCGCCTGAAACGCGGTCGGTGCCGGCCAGGTCGGGAAAAGTTTGTGCGGCTTTGAACCCGGCAGCCGTCAATAAGTTCCGGCTGGCCTCGCCCTGATCGTAGCCATGCTCGAAGAGCAGCCAGCCACCCGGCTTCAGGTGAGCAGCCGCGCCGGCGACGATGTGCCGGATGCAGGCCAGGCCATCGGCACCGTCGGTCAGCGCCATCTGTGGCTCGAAGGGCAGGCCGTCGCCCGCCAGGTGCGGGTCGCCAGCAGCGATATACGGGGGATTCGACACGATGAGATCGAAGCTCTCCTCGCCCAGTGCGGCATACCAGTCGCTCTCGCGGAAATCGACGCGAGCACCGAGACGCCCGGCGTTGTTGGTCGCGACCGCCAGCGCAACCGGCGACAAGTCGAGAGCGACAAGCTCGGCCGTCGGACAGGCCAGGGCCAGCGAAACGGCGACAATGCCCGAGCCCGTCCCGAGATCGAGCACGCGCGGCACAGGAATTCCTCGCAATCTCGCCAATGCCTCCTCGACCAGCACTTCCGTCTCCGGTCGCGGCACTAGAACGGCCGGCGACACCTGGAAGACGCGGCCGCGAAACTCCATCTCGCCGACCAGGTAGGCCAGCGGCTCGCCGGCGGCACGACGCTCAACCCATTCGGCGAACTGTGCCGCCGCCGGGGCAATCACCGGTGTTTCGGGACTGGCCAGCAGCTCGGCATGCGTACAGCCGGTCGCATATTGCAGGAGCAGGCGGGCATCGAGCCGGTCGATCTTCTGCCGGGCCGCGGCCAGCGCCTCGCCCAGGGTCATTGCTGCTCGGCCAGTTCGGCCAGTTGGTCGGCCTGGTGTTCAGCCGCCAGGGCGCCAAGCAGTTCCTCCATGTCGCCGTCCATGATCGCGGCGATCTTGTACAGCGTCAGGTTGATCCGATGATCGGTGATCCGCCCCTGCGGGAAGTTGTAGGTGCGGATGCGCTCGGAGCGGTCACCGGAGCCGATCAGGCTCTTGCGGGTGCTGGCGATGGCGCTCTGCTGGGCACGCACTTGGACGTCCTTGATACGGGCCGCCAGAACCTTCATCGCCGAAGCCTTGTTGGCATGCTGGGAACGGCCGTCCTGGCACTCGGCCACGATGCCGGTCGGGATGTGCGTGATACGCACGGCCGAATCCGTCTTGTTGATGTGCTGGCCGCCGGCGCCGGAGGCGCGAAAGGTATCGATGCGCAGGTCGGCCGGATTGAGATTGACATCCTCCACCTCATCGACCTCCGGCATGATCGCCACGGTACAGGCCGAGGTGTGGATGCGCCCCTGGGTCTCGGTTTCGGGCACACGCTGCACGCGATGGCCGCCCGATTCAAACTTGAGACGTGAGTAGGCGCCGTTGCCGCCGATCCGGCAGATGATTTCGCGATAGCCGCCAAGCTCCGACTCGCTGGCCGACATCACCTCCACCTGCCAGCGCTGGCGCTCGGCAAAACGGGAGTACATGCGGAAGAGGTCGCCGGCGAACAGCGCCGACTCGTCGCCACCGGTACCAGCACGGATTTCGAGGATGACGCTTTTTTCGTCGTTGGGGTCGCGCGGCAGTAGCAGGCGCTGCAGTTCGAGTTCAAGATCGGGCAAACGCTCCCGGGCGGCGGCGATTTCCTCCTCGGCGAATTCGCGCATATCGGGATCGGCCAGCATCGCTTCCGCCTCGGCTATATCGCTTTCGGCCTGGCGGAAGGCATTGAATTGTTCGACCACGGGCTCGAGTTCGGCCCGCTCGCGCGACAGCTTGCGGAACTGGTCCATGTTGCCGGCGGTATCCGGCGCCGCCAGCATGCGGTCGATCTCGTCGAGGCGATCGACCAGCAGGTCGAGTTTTTTGCGT
>JAEUOD010000118.1 GCA_016791065.1 Dechloromonas sp.
ACGGGTGCGCACGGTCTCGCGTACGAGGGCCGCGAACTGAGCTGTTGTGACAATAGGTTGTTCGACCCGAGCAGCCACAACCTTCTTTGCAATCTGGAAAGCAAACCGTTCTTCGCCATAGTTTCTGATGACCTCCGTGATATCCCTTATTTCGGCCCGCGCCAGCCATTCGGCCGCCGTCTCGCCCTGCGTCGTATCCATCCGCATGTCGAGCGGCGCGTCATGGCGAAAGCTGAAGCCGCGCTCCCCTTCGTCGATCTGTGGCGACGAAACTCCTACATCAAACAAAACACCGTCAACGCCGACCAACGACACATCGCGCGCCGCTTCGGCAATTTCACCGAAGGCACGATGCACCAGTTGAAACCGGGAATCATTGATTGCCGCACCGGCCGCAATGGCCTGCGGATCTCGATCGAGCGCCACCAAGCGCCCCGCCGCACCGAGACTCGAAAGAATCCGGCGACTGTGACCGCCACGCCCGAAGGTGGCATCCATGTAAACGCCGTCGGACTTGATCGCCAGGGACTCTACCGCCTCGTCGAGCAGCACCGTGACGTGGGTGCCACCCGCGGTCACAGCACGAGATCTCCAAAGCCTGGCGGCAGATCGCCGGACAGCGCCTCCGCAGCCAGATCGTTCTGTTCCTTCCAGCCGGCCTCGCTCCAGATTTCGAAATGCGAGCCCATGCCGACCAGATAGACGGTTTTTTCGAGTTTGGCGTAATCGCGCAACTCCGGCGCAACCAGGATGCGCCCGGCAGAATCAAGCTCCTCGGTCCGGGCGTTACCGACCAGCACGCGCTTGATCGAAGCAGCCCGGGTATCAAGGCTGGACGCCTTGAGAATCTGATCACGGATCGGCTGCCAGGCCGGCGAGGGATAAAGCAGAAGACAGCGATGCGGATGTGCGGTCAGCACGAGCGAACCCTCAGCGGCGGCAAGCAGGGGCTCGCGATGCCTTGCCGGAATGGCAAGTCGCCCCTTTGCATCCAGACTGAGCGCCGTCGCTCCCTCAAACATTTCTCCGCCTCGCTCCCCGTTTACCCACTTTTCAACACGTTTTCCCACTTTAAGACATCAATACCCCACAGTCAATAGTGAAATTGGGATTTTTTTCTTACGCAACAATGACTTAGACGAACTTTTACACCCTGATTTTGAGAAAAATTTCCCTTAAAAATCAAAGCTCGGAAAACAACACTTAAAGTGACTTGTCAGGAGTTTTGCGAAGTGGGACAAGCACAGCACAGGCGCATGCCGACGGGGTAAGTCGCCAGAAGACTCGAACAGGAATGACCACCTTCAGGCGGCCGGAGTCAGTCCCCGATCAAACGGGACGCCCGATCACCTGGCCGCGCCCCTCGCACCCGGCCCGTCAGAGGCACCGGTCAGCGCAACGGCTCAGGTCGTTCGGCGCATTCCCACGTTCAAGAGAGGCCGCGACACCCAGAAAGAAAGACTGGATGGTGAATAGGGACAATGGGGGCGCCACGACGCCCCTGGGCCGGATTTCGGCCTGCTGCATGCGCAGCACCTCGTTGCCAGCCGACGACAGTAGCGATCTACCGCCGCCTCCCGATGCACCTCGTTAACACAAAGGCCAGCAACAAACCACGCCCATCAAGGGGGCGAAAAATAAAATCTGGCGCGCCTAGTGCTCACTTGCGCGCCAGACAGCCCGAGTGGGACTTTAGGCTTACTTGATCTGGCTAAGCTTCTGCTCGATGCGCGCCAGCGGAACCGCACCCGGAACCCGCTCGCCATCACCAAAGAAGATGGTCGGCGTCCCGGAAATGTTGAGCTTGCGCCCGAACTCCTGGTTCTTGCTTACCGCAGTCGTATCGCAGTCTTCCTTGCCGGCCGGCGCCTTGCCATCGACCATCCAGTCGTTCCAGGCCTTGACGCGGTCGGCCGAGCACCAGATCTGCTTCGATTTGCGGACCGAATCTTCGGAAAGGATGGGATAAAGGAAGGTGTAGATCGTGACGTTATCGAGCTTCAACAAGTCCTTGGCGAGTCGCTTGCAGTAACCGCAGTTGGGATCCTCAAAGGTCGCGAGGACGCGCTTGCCATCTCCCCGAACGCTCTTGATGGCACGCTCCAGCGGCAGGTCGGAGAACTTGATCGCCGTCAGCTTGCGTACCCGCTCCTCAGTCACATTCTTCATGGTCTTGGCATCGATCATCTGGGCGTTGACCATGATTGCCGTCATCTTCTCGTCGGTATAGAAAATATTGCCGTCGGCGTAAACCTCGTACAGGCCGAGATAACCCGACTTGACGACGCTTTCGACCCGGGTGCCCAGCTTGGCCTCCATGCCTTTCTTGATTTCCGCCTCATTGGCCTTGAGCGGCGACACGAATGCCAGCGCAAGCGCCAGGGGCAAGAGTTTTTTCAACATGGAGATCTCCTAGAAGACACCCAGCGCGTAACGCACCAGGGCATTTTTGACGAAAGGCAACCCGTTGGTCAGGTTCAGGCCCAGGTTGCGGAAGGGAATCAACCCTGGAGGCGAAGCCCGGAAAAGACGACGCAACCTATCGGTCGTGGTTTGCATAAGCAGCGTCTCCTCGCGGCGAGCCCGCTGGTAACGCTGCAGAAAACGTTCGTTGCCGATATCCTGCCAGGGCTGCGCAACGGCCAGCAGCGCCGCCAGTTCGCGCGCATCCTGGAAGCCGAGGTTTATGCCATGGCCGGACAAGGGGTGAATCCCGTGCCCGGCATCGCCCACCAAGGCCAGGCGCGGCGCAACAGTCTGCGGTACGCGCATCAGGCGCAGCGGGAAAGCCACCGCCGGCGTCAGCAGATCGAGCCGACCGAGGACATTGCCCCCTGCAGCAGCAACCCGTTCGCACAATTGCGCGGGCGGCAATGCGCAGAGCTCATCGGCATGGGCATCCGGCGTCGACCAGACGATCGAGATGCGATTCTCCGGCAGCGGCAGATAGGCCAAGACCCCGTCATTGCGGAACCACTGGTAGGCGATGTTGCGGTGCGGCTTCTCCGTAGCGAAATTAGCCACCAGCCCTTTCTCGCCATACGGAGTATTGACGGCCGCAAGACCTGCCGTCTGGCGCACCCAGGAGTCGCGACCGTCGGCACCGACCAGCAGGCGCGCCGAGAGGGTCGTACCGCCTTCAAGTTCAAGCACGGCTGCATCGTGGCAAAAGCTGAGACCCTTCGGCCGCGCTGGGCAGAACAGCGTGAGATTTCCCTGGCGCTTTGCGCTCTCCCAAAACTCGCAAGCCATCAGGGAGGACTCGAGAATCCAGCCGAGTTCGGAAACGCCAGCTTCATACGCCGAAAAATCGATACGTCCGCCGGCATCGCCGTACACCTGCATGGCACGAATCGGCGCCAGGCGGCCTTTATCGAGATGCCTCCAGGCCCCGATCTGCTCCAGGAAATCGGCATTGGCCGGACTGATCGCATAAATGCGCGCATCCCAGCCATCTGGCGAGCGGGGCGGCTGACTCTCGACCAGTGCGATACGCAAACGCGTATCGCGCAAGGCAATTGCCAGACTGGCGCCGGCCAGGCCGCCGCCAACAATGATCAGATCAAAATGCTGCATGACGGCAATTATGCCGCTTCAGGAAGGCGCAACCAATGCACTCAGGCAGGCGAACCACCGCCGGAGGGCGGCTTGTTCTGGCGCGGGCGACGGTTGTTGTTGGTGCGCGGGCGATGCTTCTTCGCCTGACCTGCACCGCCACCACCGGGCTTTCCGTGCTGCTGCATGGGCCCGCGACCGGGGCTCCCGGGCTGCTCGTTGCTGGAAATCCGGTTACCCGGTGCCAGCTGAATTTCGAGCTCGATAATTTCGTCCCACTGCTCGTCGGTGCGGTCGCGCTCGGGAATCGAAAGCAGTTCGCGCAGGCGACGACGATTGTCGTTCGGCGGCGCCGCAACGACCGGCGGGTTTTCGGGAGGATTTTCTGGGTTCGGATTAGTCATCGCAAATTAAAAGCGGAGCCCGGCAAAGACGAGCCCCGCATTGAGTGGTGCCGATTTACTTCTTTTTGGCGGCAGGCTTCTTGGCAGCAACAGAGGCCTTGAAGGCTGTACCGGCAGTGAACTTCGGCACGGTGGTGGCCGGAATCTTCAGCGTGGCGCCGGTCTTGGGATTCTTGCCGGTGCGCGCAGCGCGCTTTGCAGATTTGAAAGTGCCGAAACCGACGAGGGTGACGGACTCACCCTTGGTGACAGTCTTGACGACTGCCGCAATGATGGCTGAGAGCGCCTTGTCGGCAGCAGCCTTGGTAATACCAGCTTCTTTTGCAGCAACTTCGACCAGCTCGGATTTATTCATCTAAGTGCCTCCTGTTACCTGTGTTTGATTAAGAAAACTGGCCGTCAGAACGGCAGCGCACTAAAAGTAGCACACCTGATTGAA
>JAEUOD010000024.1 GCA_016791065.1 Dechloromonas sp.
GAAGCCGGTGTACTCCGAGACGCGGTTGTCGTCGCCATCGACAGTTTCGTGCTCGTTATGACTGAAGTTGGCGGTCAGGGCGCCGCCCGTGAAGGCCGTCGCGCCGAAGAGGTCGGTGCTCCACTGGCCGTAGGAGCCAAATTGCTGGACAGCCATGATTTCGTCCTTGAGCGGACGGCGGGTGATGATGTTGACCGAGCCGGCCAGGGCCTCAGGGGCGATCAGGCTGGTACCGGCGCCGCGCGAGACATCAATGCGTTCGATCCCGCCGAGGTTGACGCTGTCGAGGCCGTAGGCCGTGGAGACGGACGAAAAGATCGGGATGCCGTCGATCAGCAGCGTCGTGTAACGCCCGGGCAGGTTGTTGAGGACGACGTTGCGTACGTTGCAGATCGAGCATTCGACCTGCGTCGATATGCCCGGACGTTTGTCTAGTACCTCGGTCAGCATCGTGGCACCGGTTTTTTCGATCTCGCGGGCGCCGATGGATTCCGTGGCGACGATCTCGTCGCGCAGAACCGGCTTGGCACCGACGCTTCTTCCCGACGATACGGTGACGTCGCCAAGTTGCTTGTCGGCCAGTGCCGATCCGCTGAAGGCAACGAGCAAGATTGTCGCCAGCGGCTTGAGTCGAAGATGTCGCATGATAATGCTCCCTGAAATTAATTGTTTTCTTATATTCCCTGCCTGAAAAAGCCGCCCGAAGGCGGCTTGTCCGATTACGACTCGCCGGGTTGCGTGACGAAGCCGATCTTGGTCAGCCCGGCCCGCCGGGCGGCACTCATCGTTTCGGCAACCGTTTCGTAGCGCGTGGCACGATCGGCCTTGAGGTGCAGTTCGACGTTGGCGTCCTTGGCCACGGCTTCGCGGAAGCGGCCCTCGATACTGCCGGCCCCGACTGAATCGCTGCCGATATAGACCTGGTTGTCGGCGGTGATTGAGACTTGCAGTGTCATCGGCTTTTCCGGCGTCGGCGTGCTGGCGGCGCGCGGCAACTCAAGTGGAACCGAGTGCGTCATCAGCGGCGCGGTGATGATGAAGATGATGAGCAGGACTAGCATCACATCGACCAGCGGCGTCATGTTGATTTCGGCGGTCGGCATCTGGGAGCCGGCCGAGTTGAAAGATCCCATGGCCATCTCAAGCTACCTCCGTGGCGCGGGCGCGCATCGGATGGATCTGTGCGCTGTTGGCGACGAAAGGCTTGCCGACGGTGAAGAAGGCGTGCAAATCGTGGGCGAAGGCGTCGAGGTCGGCCAGGAGGACACGATTGGCACGGGTGAAGGCGTTGTAGGCGAACACCGCCGGCAGGGCGACGGCGAGGCCGGCGGCGGTCATGATCAGGGCTTCGCCGACCGGGCCGGCGACTTTCTCCAGGGCGGCTTGGCCGGAGATGCCGATGGCCACCAGGGCGTGATAGATGCCCCAGACGGTGCCGAACAGGCCGACGAAGGGCGCGGTGGCGCCGGTCGTGGCGAGCAGGGTCAGGCCGTTTTCCATGCCGGCCTGCGTGCTGGAGAGTTGCTGGCGCAGGGCGCGTTCCATTTGCTCGGCGGGGTCGAAGCGGGAGGCGAGGCGACCGGTTACCGCTTCACAATCGTTATTGCAGCAATTGGCCTGGCTGGCCAGTTGGGCGTAGGGACTATCGGCACCCGCCTCGCGCAGACGCTCGATACCTTCGCTGACGCTGCTGGCTGCCCAGAAGGGGCCAAGTCCGCGGGCGGCACGGCGCATGCTCCACCAGTCCCAGGTCTTGGCGAGAATCAGGTACCAGCTGGCGATCGACATCAGGGCGAGAATCAGCGCGACCGAGTGCGAGACGGTATCTCCGGCGGCCCACAAATGGGCGAATCCGAAGGCATTTGGGGTTGTTTCCTGCATGGCTATTGCTCCAATTTGAAAATGATGGGAACCAGTACCCAGCTTTGAACCGGGATGTCGCCACGCTTGGCCGGAATGAAGCGCCAGTTGCGGACGGTTTTTTGTGCGGACTCATCGAGGCGGGTGCTGCCCGAGGAGGTCTTGATTTCGACGCTGTCGGCCGTCCCCTGAGGATTGACCGAAACGCGCAGGAGAACCTTGCCTTCTTCGCCCATGCGCTTGGCCAGGGGAGGGTAGGGCGGCGAGGGGTTGCGCAGGTAGTCCGCGTCGAAGCGCGCCTGGCTGACCGGTTCGGCGGCCGGCGGACCAGGGGGCGTCGGCTTGGTTTCCGGGGGGGCGACTACCGGTGCTGACGGCGAGGGGATGCTGCTCGTCGTTGCTTCGATCTGCGGTGTCGGGGTCTTGGGGGTCGGTATCGGCTTCGGCTGCACCGGTGTCGGTTTGACGACGGGTTGTGGTTTGGCCTGGGGTTCTGCCGGTTTCTCGGCGGGCAGCATATCCACGATCAGGGGCATTTCCATGATCTGCGGTGCCACCGTCTTGGCTGCGAAGATGACCGCAGCGACCGCGACGTGCAGGCCTATGACAATCCCGAGCAGGCTGCTGCGCTGGGCTGATGAGGGGCGGGACAGGGCGTAGCTCATGGCGTTTCTTGGTTCAGGTTGGTTCCCCGCCCGGTCCTGAAAAAGCCCTTTGGCTTGCTGGCAATTCGCTGGCTGGCTGCGGGAACGAGGCGACTGCGAGAGAAATTACTTGGTCAGGATCAACTTGTTTTCGCGGGTGACTCGCAACAGGTAGCGTTGCCCGGCGTGTTCGATCTCGACTGTCGAGGCGCCGCGCAAGATCTCGCCGCTGTCGATACGGCTCGGGGATGCGCTTCCGCTCTCGGGGGCCGGCGATGGCGGTTTGGCTTGGGGAGGCGTATTCATGATGATCATTTGCAAACAAGAATGTTTCGCATTTTATATAGATGAGAATGAGTGTCAACATTGTTCGTGTTCGTGGCTAGCCTGTTGTACAGATGAACACGCTGCATCGACGACACGCCCGAAGCTGGAAACGCCCGAGCCCTTGACGAAGAGGCAGGGCTTGCCCGTCCGTTTGCATTGCTCCTTGACGCGCCAGTAGGCGTTGTGACTGATACAGCCGGCCTGACAGATGACCAGATCGGCCGCCGCCAGAACGCCATCGATACGGTGCAGGCTTTCCTCCAGGCCGCCGTCGTGGTGCAGAAAGCGCCCGCCGCGGACTTCGACCATCTGACGATAGGCATCGACAGCACCTGAGCGGCCACCGACGCAGAGCACGCATTTGCCCGAAAGGTCTGTCGGATTGATTTCCGTCGCTTCGTTGGCGGAAGTTTCCGTGTTGTGCCTTTCCCCGCTTTCCAGGCGCTGGCGCAAGCGTTGAATTTCTGCCTGTTGGTTTGCGGCGTGTGCAGACAGGGCTTCGAGCCTGGATTCAGTGTCGCTGGCGCGGCGGGCCAGGTTTTGCCTGTCCTTGAGATCGGGAAACGTTGTCCGGAGTTGATCGAGTTGTGCGGTCAGTGTGGCGATGCAGGCGTCGCGTCCAACTTGTTCGGCTCTTAGTTCCGCTACGCGCTGGCTAAGAATTTGCGTTTCGCGCGATTTCTCGTTGCGAGCCAATTCACTTTCTTCTCTCGCCTTGGCAAACAATTCGCGGAGTTGACGATTTTCTTCCTTCAACTTGTCCAGCGTCTTGAGGTCGGTTCGCGTACCGCTGCCGATCTGATGCTGGATCATGTGAATATCGCCGTAGATTTCCTGTTCCAGTCGCGCGTCGCAGGCAGGGTGGGTCCAGGATGCCCATAGCGCCCCGGGAATGTCGCTGCCGCTTTCGACCGCTTCCTGCCAGAGCATGCTGAGCGCATCGCTATCCTTGGCCGAGGAAAAGCGACGAATGATTAGTTGAAATCGCTTATCGAGGTGCTTATGTAGCAGTTCGGCCAGTTGACTGCGTGTCTCGCACGATCCGACGGCTGTCGTGTGCAGAACAAAATCCGTCGTGGCTGGCGGGAAATGCATGACGCGCGCCATCAGATTACGCAGTTCGCCAACTTCGAAGCATGTCCCGACAATCGGGCAATGAAATTTGTGAGGTATTTCCCAGAGACGGCGACGTCGCGATCCTTTGCCGGATGGCTTCCCAAGTTCGGGCGTTGAAGGGCGGAGAAATTCGAAGGCGGTGGCCGGTGTTGGGGATGGGCTGGTGAAACGGCCGCCGGCAACGTGGTACGGGATATCGGACATGATCGTCCTCCAGAAAAATTTGCTGGCTGGTCGGAGGTCCGCTTGGCTGGCTAGGTTGTCAGGTATCTATTTTTCAGGGCAAAAACGGGCAACGGCAGCATCGCGCTCGCGGGCTAGCCGTTCGCATTCGTGATGGGCGGCGCACAGGGTCTTGTCGAGGTACCAGACGCGTTGCGCCGCGGCAACCAATTGGTCATTAGCTTCGCTCAGCGTCATCAACTGCTGCCCGAGGCTGACGATGGCCTGTCCCGACACGAATTCTTCAACCCGCAGACGCAAGGCCGCGTTTTCATTCGTAAGCCGGTTGATGTCGTTGGTCAGGGCGACAATGCGGCGTGCTGCCTCGGTTGCACTGCGCCGCTGGCTCTGGCGCGCCTGGCGTAAAGCTGTGCGTAGCCAGCGATTGTCGGCCTGTAGTTCCGTTACCGTCGTCTGACTGGGCTCATGAGTTTGAGGAGGGGACGGTTCGCGTTCAATGACGCTGCGGTCCTTAAGCGGTGCCAGCATGTTGTCCTCCTTGCGCCAGAGGGAACCACAGGCGCTGACTGGCGCGTTCGCACAATTGGCGGGTGGCCTCGTCGATCTGGTCAAGGTCGCACAGTCGCTCAAGTAGAAGGCTGGCATGGCGTGCGGAGTGCGGGCACCCGGTTTCGCCGTGAATCAGAATCAGGCTGAGTGCCCCAGCCCATAGTTCGCTTGCAGGCATGTGGTTCTCCATGGTCGGTCAGGTTGGCAAATGACTGGCCAGCGCCCACCAGAGCAGGATGCAGGTCAGCGAAAGATGGGTAATCAGACTGCGCATGATAGATCATAGCGAATGAGAATTATTATCATAATAGTGGAACTTGGTGCCAAAGTAAACGAGAATAATTCTTAAATATGACGAGCGTTTCGTCACGCTTTTCTTGGGGGTAATGGCGTCTTTTTGGGTTTGTTGCGACGAAAAAAAGCCACGGACAATGCCGTGGCTTTCTGTTGCGCTACTTCAGCGGATCAGTGTTAGGTACGCTTTTTAAACTTGCGTTCGCCAGCCATGTCCGGGCGTCCTTCGTCAGGGCGCAGGTTGATCGGCACACCACGTACGCGGGTCCGCTTCAGTGCATTGGCGGCTTCGGCAGGCATGCCGGCGGGCAGTTCGACCGTGCTAGATTCGTCGTAGAGACCGATACGTCCTATGAAACGACTTTCAATCCCCGCTTCGTTGGCAATGGCGCCAACGATGTCCTTGACCTGAACGCCGTGATCACGACCCACGTCGATGCGGTAGCGCACCATGTCGCCAGCCGGCGGCGCGGCGCGGCGCGGCTTGTCTTCGAAGCGCGGACGGCTGTCGCCAGAACGATCGTCGAAGCGCGGCTTGTCGCCACGATCACCGAAGCGTGGCTTGCTCTGGTCGCGTTCGCCAAAACTGTTGGGACGGCGTTCGCCCGAGGCTGGGCGGGCCGGTGCCGGGTCCTCGCCAGCGATCTGTAGCGGCTTGCCCTGCTGTGCCATCATGGCCAGCGCGGCAGCGACTTCTTCAGCACCGATGTTTTGCTCTTCAGCGATTTGCGAGACGATGTTGGCGAAGAAATCCAGGCCTTCGGCGTTGAGGACTTCGGCGACCTTGGCCTTGAAGTCGGCGACGCGCTTGTTGGTGACGTCGGCGCGGCTGGGCAAGGTCAGCGGTGCGATCGGCTGGCGGGTTGCGCGCTCAATAGTGCGCAGCATGCGGATTTCGCGCGGCGCGACGAACAGGATGGCGTTGCCGGTGCGGCCGGCGCGGCCGGTGCGGCCGATACGATGCACGTAAGCCTCGGTATCGTATGGAATGTCGTAGTTGACGACGTGGCTGACGCGCGGCACGTCAATACCGCGGGCGGCAACGTCGGTGGCGATGACGATGTCGAGTGCGCCCGACTTCAACTGCTCGATGACGCGCTCGCGCATCTGCTGGTTGAGGTCGCCATTCAACGCGGCAGCGGCGTAGCCACGGGCGTTGAGCTTATCGGCCAATTCGACGGTGGCGGTTTTGGTGCGTACGAAGATGATGGCGGCGTCGAAATCTTCCTCGACTTCCAGGATGCGGGTCAGGGCATCCAGTTTGTGCATGCCGCTGACCTGCCAGTAAACCTGGCGGATGGCAGCGACCGTGGCGGTGGCCGCCTTGATCTTGATTTCACGCGGTTCGACCAGGTATTTTTGGGCGACGCGGCGGATCTGTTCGGGCATCGTGGCCGAAAAGAGGGCAGTCTGGTGCTTTTCCGGCGTGCGTTCGAGAATCCACTCGACGTCGTCAATGAAGCCCATGCGCAGCATTTCGTCGGCCTCGTCGAGCACCATGGTCTTCAGGTTGTCGAGGTTGAGTGTCTTCCGCTCCAAGTGGTCCATGACACGGCCAGGAGTGCCGACAATGACGTGAGCGCCGCGCGACAGTTGCTTAAGCTGGATGGTGTAGCTCTGGCCGCCGTAGATCGGCAGGACGTGGAAGCCCGGCAGGTTCTTGGCGTAGCTTTGCAGCGCCTCGGCGACCTGGATGGCCAGTTCGCGCGTCGGCGTCAGAATCAGCGCCTGCGGCTTGGTCAGCTTGACGTCGATTTGTTCCATCAGCGGCAGGGCAAAGGCGGCGGTTTTGCCGGTGCCGGTCTGCGCCATACCGATTAGGTCATGGCCTTCAAGCAGGATGGGGATACATTCTGCCTGAATGGGGGAGGGGGATTCGTAGCCGATTTCGGCCAACGTCTTGAGTAGCGATTCGCTTAAACCGAGATCGGCAAAGCTTTCGACGGATGTCGACATGATGCTGTTTCCTTTCCTCGTCGCGCTTGGGCTTTGTTATGGCTTG
>JAEUOD010000033.1 GCA_016791065.1 Dechloromonas sp.
AACTCGACACCAGGCTCCGGTGCGCGCATGAACGCCTCGCCGACGAGGAAGGCATCGACACGGTTCCGGCGCATCAGGGCGACATCCTGCGGCGCAAGGATGCCGCTCTCGGTCACCACAATGCGTCCGGGCGGAATGCGCTCAAGCAGGCCGAGTGTTGTATTCAGCGTCACCTCGAAGGTACGCAGGTTGCGATTGTTGATACCGAGCAGCGGCGTCCTCAATTGCAGGGCCGCTTCGAGCTCTTCGCCGTCATGCACTTCGACCAGCACGGCCATGCCGTAAGCCATGGCCTGTGCTTCCAGGGCCTGCATTTCCGCCAGGCTCAGGGCAGCCGCGATAAGGAGGATGCAATCAGCGCCCATCGCCCGCGCCTCTGCCACCTGGTAGCGGCCGATCATGAAATCCTTGCGCAGCACCGGGAGGTCACAGGCGGCACGCGCCGCTTGAAGATATTCCGGCGCCCCCTGGAAATATTCCCGATCGGTCAGCACGGACAGGCAGGCCGCGCCGTTGGCGGCATAGCTGGCTGCGATCTCGGCCGGCCGGAAATCCGGGCGGATGACGCCTTTGGATGGACTGGCTTTTTTGATCTCCGCGATCACCGCCGCCTGGCCGGCCGCAATCTTGCCGCGAATGGCGCCGACGAAATCGCGCGGCGCCGGCTGCGCCGCCGCAGCCGCCTCGACCTCCGCCATCGGCCGGACGAGTTGTGCGGCGGCCACTTCCTCGCGCTTGGTGGCGATGATCTTGTTGAGAATGTCGCTCATGCGAATTGCCGGGTAAAGATGACGAATTGATCCACCTTGGCTCGGGCCGAGCCATTGGCGATCGCCTCGCGCGCCCGGGCAATGCCGTCGCCGATGCTGACCGCCAGATTTGCCGTGTAAAGTGCCGCACCGGCGTTGAGGCAAACGATTTCACGCGCTGCGCCGGATTTATTGTCGAGCGCGCCGAGCAACATGTCGCGCGACTCCTCGGCATTGCCAACCTTGATGTTGCGGTTGGACACCATTTGCAGGCCAAAATCTTCGGGATGTATCTCGTATTCCGAGACCTTGCCATCCTTGAGCTCGCCCACCATGGTCGCCGCTCCCAGCGAAATTTCGTCGAGGCCGTCCTTGCCATAGACCACCATGACATGTTCGGCGCCCAGTTCTCGCATGACGCGCACCTGGATGCCGACGAGGTCGGGATGGAAGACACCCATCAGGGTATTCGGCGCACCGGCCGGATTGGTCAGCGGCCCCAGGATATTGAAAATGGTGCGGACACCCATTTCGCGGCGGATCGGCGCGACATTCTTCATCGCGCCGTGGTGATTGGGGGCAAACATGAAGCCGATGCCGGTCGCGGCGATCGATTCGGCGACCTGCTCGGGCTTGAGCATGATATTGACGCCGAGCGCCTCCAGCACATCGGCACTGCCGGAACTAGAGGAAACGCCGCGTCCGCCGTGCTTGGCCACCTTGCCGCCACAGGCCGCGACAACGAAGGCCGAAGCCGTGGAAATATTGAAGGTGTTGGCGGCGTCGCCGCCGGTACCGACGATGTCGACAAAATTGCGGTCATAAGGCAGGACGACCGGCGTGACCAGTTCACGCATCACCTTGGCGGCGGCGGAAATCTCGCCGATGGTTTCCTTCTTGACCCGCAGACCGGTCAGGATGGCGGCAGTCATTACCGGCGACACGTTGCCGGCCATGATCTCGCGCATCAGGTGCAGCATTTCGTCGTGGAAGATCTCGCGGTGCTCGACCGTCCGTTGCAGGGCTTGTTGCGGCGTGATCATGCAGCCTCCCGGCGGGCATTGCCTCCATCACGGAGGAAGTTGTTGAGCAGATCGTGACCGCGTTCGGTCAGGATCGATTCGGGGTGAAACTGGACGCCTTCGACGGCCAGGGTCTTGTGACGCACCCCCATGATCTCGCCATCGTCGGTCCAGGCGGTGATTTCCAGGCAATCCGGCAGGCTGGCGCGTTCGATAGCCAGCGAATGGTAGCGGGTGCAGGTCAGTGTGTTGGGCAAACCACGGAAGACGCCCATATCCTTGTGATGCACCGGCGACACCTTGCCGTGCATGAGTTGCTTGGCGTGCACGATCTTGCCGCCGAAGGCCTCGCCGATCGACTGATGACCGAGGCAAACGCCGAGCAGCGGAATCTTGCCGGCGAATTCCCGGATGGCCGCCAATGAAATGCCGGCCTGCGCCGGCGCACACGGCCCCGGAGAGATCACCAGATAGTCCGGCTTGAGACGGGCGATCTCGGCGATACTGATCGCGTCGTTGCGATACACCTGAACGTCCTGCCCCAACTCGCCGAAGTACTGGACGATGTTGTAGGTGAAGCTGTCGTAATTGTCGATCATCAGCAGCATGCCGAGATTTCCTTGCGTGTTACGGTAAGCCTGAGATTCTACAACAGGGGCCCAACGCCTGCCGCGCAAGCTCGGCAAGCAAGGTTTCAAGGTAAAATGCCGCCTTTCAAGCTGGATTCCCCCATGACTGCCGCCCTTTCCATGCCTCCGCACACGCTTTCCATCGTCGTTCCCTTCTACAACGAAGAGGACAACATCGCGCCGCTGGTCAAGCGCGTGCATGAAGCCCTCGAAGGCTACGAAAACCCGTGGGAACTGGTATTGGTGGATGACGGCAGCAGCGACGCCACGGTCGAGCGCGCCATCCAGTCGGCCAAGGAATACGGCCCGCACGTCCGCATCGTCGAGCTGACCCGCAACTTCAAGCAGACGGCCGCCATGCAGGCCGGCCTCGACGCGGCACGCGGCGACGTCATCGTGACCATGGACGGCGACCTGCAGAACGACCCGGTCGACATTCCGCGCATGGTCGCCCGTCTGCTCAACGAGGATCTCGACCTCGTCGCCGGCTGGCGCCAGAACCGCCAGGACGGCCTGTTCCTGCGCAAGATTCCCTCGAAGATCGCCAACAAGCTGATCGCCCGCATGACCGGCGTCAAGCTGCGCGACTACGGCTGCAGCCTCAAGGCCTTCCGTGGCAGCGTCATCAAGAGCGTGCGCCTGTACGGCGAGATGCACCGCTTCATTCCGGCCTGGCTGGCCACGGTGACCACGCCGCGCCGCATCGCCCAGGAAGCGACAACGCACCACGCGCGCACCGCCGGCGTTTCCAAGTACGGCATTTCGCGCACCTTCCGCGTCATCCTCGACCTCATCGCGGTCTACTTCTTCATGCGCTTCCGCGCCCGTCCCGGCCACTTCTTCGGCGGCATCGGCCTCGGCCTGACCGCGCTCTCCGGCCTCGTACTGACCTGGCTGGCTTGGGTCAAATTCGTGCTCGGCGAAGATATCGGCGGCCGTCCGCTACTCATCGTCGGTATCGGCGGCCTGATCGCCGGCGTACACTTCATCACCACCGGCGTCCTCGCCGAACTGCTCGCCCGCATCTATTTCGAGTCGGGCACCATCCGCTCCTACTCGGCCCGCCCGGAAGCCCCGCTGGCCGCAGACCAGGGCTGGCACAAGGCGGCGTGACCGCAAGCCTGGACCGGCCCGGCGAACCGGGCTCGCGGGCCGGCATCCTGCTTGGCCTGGCGGCTTTCCTGCTCGCCTGGCGCTTCTGGCTGCTGCCGCAACTCGGCATCACGCTTTATGTCGACGAGGCCCAGTACTGGACCTGGGCGCAAGAACTGGACTGGGGCTACTTCTCCAAGCCGCCGGGCATCGCCGCACTGATCTGGCTGTCCACCACCCTCTTCGGAAATGGCCTGCTCGGCGTCAAAGCCCTGGCCATGCTGTGCTACCCGCTCGCGGCAGCGGCCTGCTGGGCGATCGCGCGGCGCCTCTACGACGCCCGTATCGCTTTCTGGTCGGCGGTGGCCGTGCTGACCCTGCCGATGTTTTCCTGGCTCGGCCTCTTCGTCTCGACCGACGCCCTGCTCACGCTGTTCTGGGCACTCGCCCTCTGGACCTACCTGCGTGCCCTCGATAGCGACGACTGGAGCGACTGGCTCGCGCTCGGCCTGGTGTGCGGACTCGGCCTGCTGTCCAAATACACCATGGCTGCCTGGCTGGGTGCCGCCTTCCTCCACCTGCTCGCCTTCCATCGCCCCCGCCTGGCTTCGCCCAAGCTCTGGATCGCCGCCGCGCTCGCCCTGCTCATCCTGTCGCCGAACATCGTCTGGAATATCACCCACGATTTTCCGACCCTGAAGCACACCGCCGACATCACGCTCAACAAGAAAGCCGCCGGCGGTCTTGGCCCGCTCGCCGAATTCTGGGCGGCACAGTGGATTTCTTTCGGCCCGATACTGGGCAGCGTCTTCTTCATCTTGCTCGCACAAGTCAGGGAAAGCTGGCGCGACACCCCGACCCGCCTCCTGCTCTGGTTCGCCCTGCCGCTCTGGGTGGTCGTTTCGGCTCAGGCGATCAAGGGCGGCGCCAATGCCAATTGGGCCGCACCCGCCTTCGCGCCGGCCACCATCGCCGCCGTCGCCTGGCTGCTCCGGCGGGAACGCAGCCGCCTGCTGCTCGTCGGTCTGGCGCTCAATCTCTTGATAATCGGCGTGGTTTATCACTGGCCGCATCTGCTGGCGGCGGCCCGGGTCGACAACCCGGCCGCGAAAACCCCCTACGTCCGTGCCATGGGCTGGGACGAACTGGGGCGCCAGCTGACACCCATCCTCCAGGCGCACCCGGACGCCGTGCTGGTCGCCGAGAACCGCACCCTGCTCGCCCACATGCGCTACGAGTTGCGCGAACGCTCACCGACGATGGTGAGCTGGAATCCCGACGGGCGACCAAGCGATCACTACAAGATGACGACCGATCTGCGCCCCTACGTCGGCAAGGATGCGATCCTGATCAGCGAACGCAAGCCCAATTCCTCCTTCGCCCCGCGCTTTGCCGCCATCGAGCCGCTGGCGACGCTCGAGGCGCCGCTCGACGCGCAATCGACGCGCAACATGAATGTGTACCTGCTCCGTGAGTTCAAGGGCTACTGAATTTCGCCTCGTCGTCACGGCCTTCGTCGTGTTGGCAGCGCTCTTCGTGCTCTGGCCGCAGCTCGACCTGATCGCCAGCGGCTTCTTCTACGAGGGTGACGGCCGCTGGCTCGTGCATCGCAACAACGAATGGCTGGCCATTCCCTACCGCGGCCTGCCGCGCCTCGGCCAGGGCCTGCTCGTTACCTTGCTGCTGCTCTGGCTGCTCGGCTTTTTCCGTCGTTTTCCCCGGCTGCATGCCCGCCGGGCCGTTATCGGTTTCCTGCTCGCCAGCGCCCTGATCGGCCCGGTCCTGCTCGTCGACGCCACGCTCAAGGAACACTCGGGGCGGACCCGGCCGGTCAACATCGTGCAGTTCGGCGGCACGAAACAGTTCACGCCAGCCTTCATTCCTGCCGACCAGTGTGAGCAGAACTGCTCCTTCGTCAGCGGCCACGTCGCCACCGCTGCCTTCGTCATGGCCTTCGGCTGGCTCGGCACCCCGGCCGTACGGCGCCGCTGGCTAGTGGCCGGACTGGCCAGCGCCGGCTTCTTCGCCCTGGTGCGCATGGTGCCGGGCGGCCATTTCCTGTCCGACACGATTTTCGCGTGGTTCGCGACCTATTTCAGCCTGTGTTTTACCGAATGGCTGTTCCGGCGCTTCGGCTGGCTGCCGCGTTCAGATTAGACCGTATTTCTTCAGCTTGTCGTGCAGCGTCGTGCGGGCCACTTTCAGGGCATCGCTGGTACGCGCGATATTGCCGGCCTGGCGCGTGAATTCGCTGGAAATCAGCAGCCGCTCGTAGGTTTCGACCGCCTCGGTCAGGGACTGGACCGTCGGCGCCTCGCTGCTGGGGGCTGCCCCACCAATCCCGAGGGCATGGCAATCGGCGGCGTTGCGCAGTTCCCGGATGTTGCCCGGCCAGTCGAGCGCCATCAGGCGGCGCAAATGCTCGGAGGTCAAAGGCGGCGGCGGGCGGTTGTAGCGTTTCGCCGCCTGCAGCAGGAACTCGTCGTAGAGCGCCGGGATGTCCTCGCGCCGCTCGCGCAGCGGTGGCAACTCGATGCGCACGACGTTGAGCCGGTAATAGAGGTCGGCCCGGAATTTCCCCTGATCCGAGAGCAGTTTGAGGTCTTCCTTGGTCGCCGCGACGACGCGGCAGGCCACCGGCACCTGCTGATTCGAACCCAGACGCTCAATGACGCGCTCCTGCAGCACGCGCAGCAGCTTGATCTGCATGTTCATCGGCATCGATTCGACCTCGTCGAGGAAGAGCGTGCCGCCGCTGGCGTACTCGATCTTGCCGATGCGCCGCTTCTGGGCGCCGGTGAAGGCGCCCGGCTCGTGGCCGAACAACTCGCTGTCGAGCAGATTGTCGGCCATGCCGCCGCAATTGAGCGCCACGTAATTTTCCTGACGGGCACCGGAGAGATCGTGCAGGCAGCGGGCGACCATTTCCTTGCCGGTGCCTGTTTCGCCGAAAATCAGCACATCGACCGCGGCACCGGCGACATCGAGGATCAACTGGCGGACCTTGGCCATCTGCGGCGAACGGCCGATCAGGCGGGCTTCGAGGTCATCGCGGTGATCGAGGCGACGACGCAGGGATTCGACTTCGAGCACCAGCTCGCGCTTTTCCAGAGCGCGGCGCACGACATCGACGAGGTCGCCGGTCGAGAACGGCTTCTGCATGAAGTCGTAGGCGCCGCTGCGCATGGCCTCGACGGCCAGCGTGACATCCCCGTGACCGGTGATGATGATGACCGGCAGGTCGGGAGAAAGCTGGTTCACCCAGCGCAGCAGGGCCATGCCGTCCATGCCCGGCAGGCGCATGTCGGTGACGACGACGCCGGCGAAATCGGCGCTCAAGCGGCGCTGCGCCTCCTCGGCCGTGGCCACCGCCTCGACCGGGATGCCGGCCAGTTGCATGGCCTGCTCGCAACCGAGCCGGACATTGGGATCATCCTCGATGAGGAGGACGGAGAGCGGCGTTTTCATGCGGCGGCTTTCGTATCGTCGTTCGGTTGGCAAACTGGCAGCAGCACCGTAAAGCGTGCCCCGCCGCCTGGCGCCGGATCGGCCAGCAGGTCGCCGCCGAAATCGCGCAGGATGTCGCGCGAGATGGTCAGCCCGAGTCCCAGGCCCTCGCCCGGCTGCTTGGTAGTGAAAAAGGGCTCGAACAGGTGAGCCAGCGCCATTGCGCTGAAGCCGCTGCCGGTATCGCTGACGGAAAGAGCGATCCGGCCATCATCCTGGGGGGTCGCGGCAAAACTCAAGCAGCGTTTGGGCTGTTCCGCCATGGCGTCGATGGCATTGCCGATCAGGTTAACCAGAACCTGTTGCAGGCGGTTCTGGTCGCACCAGGCGACCCAGGCGCCGGCTTCGATCCCGCGTTCGACGGTGACGTTCTGCTTGCGTAGCCGTTGTTCGAACAGGAACAGGGCGCTATCCACGGCCTGGGCGACGTCGACTGAGGCCGACACGGCGGGCGATTTGCGCGCGAAGGTCTTGAGCGGCGTGATGATGCCGCCGGCCTGCTCGGCCAGCTGACCGACAATGCCGAGGTTCTTCTCGGCCGTGGCCAGATCGCCGCGCTGCATGAAGGCGACTGCATTGGCCGAGAGGGTACGGATGGCACCGAGCGGCTGGCTCAGCTCATGCGTGATGCCGGTTGCCATCTGGCCGAGGACGGCGAGCTTGGCTGCCTGCACCAGTTCGTCCTGGGCGGCACGCAGGGTCTGCTCGGCACGCTGGCGCTCGGCGACTTCACGCTGCAGTCGCTCGACCGCATCGGAGAGATCGACGGTACGTTCCTGAACCTTGTTTTCCAGTTCCTGGTTGGCGCGCTGCAAGATGGCCCGCGCCTCTTCGCGGCCGCGCGCCAGACGCCGCCGCTGATTGGCGTAGAGCGCCCCGAGCAGGATGCAGCCGAGCGCGGCATCGGCCAGGGCGGCATGGGTCGCCGCCTGCACGGCGACCGGACGCAGGTCGGAAAAGACCACGACGCGCCAGGCCGTGCCTGGCAGATTACGCGACAGCGCCAGGTAAGGCCGCCCACCGGAAAGTGGGTTGACGTCACCGCGCAAGTGGGCGGGCAGACGGAGGACCTTGCCCTCGTCGGCGCCGTCGAGCCGGATGTCGAGGCTGAGCGCCCCCAGGGTCTGGCCAGCAAACTGTTCGCGGCTGACCATTTCGAGCCCGGCCTTGCCCTGGGCCTGCAAGGTCGCATAGCGCCATTCGGGTGGCGAAGCGAGCAGGACGACCCCGTTGTGATCGACGATCAGAGCCGGCGCCTCCTGCCCCAGCCAGCGACGCTCGAGTTCGCGGATGCCGGACTTGACGACGGCGACGCCGATCACCCGCCAGTCCTGTGTCTCGTCGCGGATCGGCAGCGCAAAGTAGTAACCGGGCTCGTGGCGAATGTGGTCGATAGCGTAGTGACGGGCCGGCACGCCGGTCACCGCGTCGCGGTAGAAGGGCATGTAGGAGAGATCGGCACCGAGCAGGTTGTCGGAGAAGATCCAGTCGCTCGAGGCAACCACCCGCCCTTTGGGATCGAGCACGAAGATGGCCGGGCCGCCCAGATGATCGTTGAGTTTCTGCAGGAAACGATTGGCCGGCCCCTGCAACATGTCCTGCCCCTCTTCGGAGGCGCGCAGCAGGGCCAGCACATCGGGACTCAACTCGATGGCGCTGGGAATGGAGGCATGCCGGGTGACCTCACTGTCGATGGCTGCGGCAAGGATGTCGAGCTGATGGGTTGCGGCCTCGCGCATGCGCTCGATGCCGATACTTTCCGAGGTACGGTAAGCGAGCACGCCGACCACGACGAAGAGCGTCAGCAGCAGCGCCAGGCCGAGGGCACGATGCGGCTTGGGCAGGGACGACGGAATCGGCGAGGTGTTTTCTGGCATGCGCGGCCCCGGAAACGGAGAGGGCATTGTAGCGCCCGCCTCCGCCGCCAGGCTCGGAGAAACCGGTGCCCGTTGCCGGGCACCGGCGGGATCAATGATGCAGGATCTTGGCGAGGAAATGCCGGGCGCGCTCCGAACGCGGCGTGGCGAAGAAGGCTTCCTTGCTGTCGTCCTCGACGATCGAACCCTGGTCCATGAAGATGACGCGGTTAGCGACGCGCTTGGCGAAACCCATTTCGTGCGTCACGCACATCATGGTCATGCCCTCCTTGGCGAGTTCGGTCATGACGTCGAGCACCTCGTTGACCATTTCAGGGTCGAGTGCCGAGGTCGGCTCGTCGAACAGCATGCAGATCGGGTCCATGGCCAGGGCGCGGGCGATCGCCACGCGCTGCTGCTGACCGCCCGACAGTTGGCCGGGGAACTTCTGGGCATGCGCCTTGAGGCCGACACGGTCGAGCAGCTTGAGGCCCTTCTCCACCGCCTCGTCCTTGTTACGGCCGAGCACCTTGACCTGGGCAATCGCCAGGTTCTCGGTGATGCTCATGTGCGGGAAGAGTTCGAAGTTCTGGAACACCATGCCGACCTGCGCCCGCAGTTTCGGCAGGTTGGTCTTCGGATCGCCCACCGAGATGCCGTTGACGATGATCTCGCCGGCCTGGAAGGGTTCCAGGCCATTGACGCACTTGATCAGGGTGGATTTTCCAGAACCGGACGGGCCGCAGACGACGATCACTTCGCCCTTCTCGACCGTCGTGGTGCAATCCTTGAGCACCTGGAAGGCACCGTAGTGCTTGCTGACGTTTTCGATCTTGATCATGAGATTTCTCCTGAAGACCGGCGATCAGGCCGGTTGGTATTTTTTCTGCAGCCGCTTGACCAGGGTCGAGGCGGAGAAGCAAATGACGAAATAGACGGCACCGGCAAAGAGCAGCATCTCGACGAGGCGGCCGTCACGGTCGCCGACCTTGTAGGCGGCACCGAAGAAGTCAGCCAGCGCGGAGACGTAGACCAGCGAGGTATCCTGGAACAGGATGATGGCCTGGGTCAGCAGCAGCGGCACCATGTTGCGGAAGGCCTGCGGCAGGATGACGAGGCGCATGGCCTGGCTGTAGGTCATGCCAAGCGCATAGGAAGCCGCGATCTGCCCCTTCGGCACGCTCTGGATGCCGGCCCGGATGATTTCCGAGTAGTAGGCCGACTCGAAGAGGGCGAAGCCCATCATCGCCGATGAGAGGCGCAGGTCGGAGCCCGGCGGGAAGTCGAGCAGCGTTTCGATGAACTTGGGCACGATCAGGAAGAACCAGAGCAGCACCATGACCAGCGGCACGGAACGGAACAGGTTGACGTAGCCGGCGGCGAACCAGGAGAGCGGCTTGATCGAGGACAGGCGCATCATGGCGAGCAGGGTGCCCCAGACGATGCCGAC
>JAEUOD010000108.1 GCA_016791065.1 Dechloromonas sp.
CTCCGTCGTCTTTTCGCGGGATGCCCGCTACGCCTACGTCTTCGGTCGCGACGGCGGCCTGACCAAGGTCGACCTGCTGCGCGCACGCATCGTCCGGCGCGTCCTGCAGGCTGGCAACAGCATCGGCGGCGCCATCTCGCATGACGGCAGGCTGGTGGTTGCCCAGAATTACGAACCCGGCGGCATCAAGGCCTTCGATGCCGAGACGCTCGAACTCGTGGCCGAAGTGCCGGCCGCCTATGGCGACGGCACCCGCCGTTCACGCGTCGTCGGTCTGGCCGACCTGCCCGGGCAGCGCTTCGTCTATGCCCTGTTCGATGCCGGCGAAATCCGCATCACCGACTTCAGCGACCCGGCGCACCCAGTCACGCAAAGCTTCCCGGCCGGCCGCCAGCCTTACGACGGTCTCGTGACGCCGGATGGTCGGCATTACATCGCCGGCCTGTTCGGCGAGGACGGCCTCGCCCTGCTCGACCTCTGGCGCCCCGAACAGGGCGTCCGGCGCATCCTCGGCGGCTACGGGCGCGGCGAACAGGCGCTGCCGGTCTTCAAGATGCCGCACCTGCGCGGCTGGGCCATCGCCGGCGGTCGCGCCTACCTGCCGGCCATCGGGCGGCACGAAGTGCTCGTCGTCGATACCGCCACCTGGCAGGAGGTCGGCCGCATTCCGGTCAAGAGCCAACCGGTCTTCGTCATGGCGCGGCCAGACGGGCGCCAGGTCTGGGTCAATTTCGCCTTCCCGGACAACGGCTGGCTGCAGGTCATCGATACGCTGGATCAGAAGATCGTTGCCACCCTGCAGCCGGGCAAGGCCATCCTGCACATGGAATTCACCCCCAAGGGCGAAGCGGTCTGGGTCTCGGCGCGCGACGACAACCGGGTGCTGGTCATCGACACGGCCAGCCGTTCGATCGTCGAGCGACTGCCGGCGGCCAGCCCGAGCGGCATCTTCTTCACCAGCCGTGCCACGCGGATCGGGTTCTGAGCCATGAATGCCCTGCTCCCCTGTGCCGACCACCGCGAATTCCGGCTGCTCAACGATTACCAGCAGCGCTTTCCATTGTGTCCGACGCCGTTTGCCCGGGTGGCCGAGGAACTCGGGACCGAGGCGACGGCCGTTCTGTCCGCCTATCGGCGCTGGCAGCAGGAAGGCGTGATCAGCCGGATCGGCCCGGTGTTCGCGCCGAACCGGATCGGCGCCAGTACGCTTGCCGCGCTGGCCGTGCCCGAAGACCAACTGGAGCGCGTCGCCGCCCTGGTCAGTGCATTTCCCGAGGTCAATCACAACTACCAGCGCGAGCATGTCTGGAACCTGTGGTTCGTCGTCACGGCCGGCAACGCCGACCTGCTGTCCGGCGTCCTGCAGCGCATTGCAACGCAGAGCGCCTGCCCCTTGATCGAAGCGCCGCTGGAGGCGCCCTATCACATCGATCTCGGTTTCGACCTCGGTGCCGAGGCCAGAACGCTTGCCCCGCCCGCCGACAGGTCCAGCGGCGAAGCCTCCAGCCCCCCCGACCCCACACTGCTGGAAGCCTTGCAGGATGGGCTTCCGCTGGTCGAGCGCCCGTACGGTGCACTGGCGAAAAAGGCCGGCCTGGGCGAGCTCGAGTTGATCGGGCGCGTTGGCGAATGGCTGGCGAGCGGACTGATCAGCCGCTTCGGCGTTGTCGTCCGCCATCACGAACTCGGCTATAACGCCAACGCGATGTGCGTCTGGGATGTACCGGCCGAGCGTGTCGATGAACTGGGCAGGCTGCTGGCGACCGAATCCGGGGTCAACCTCTGCTATCGCCGGCGGCGCAGCCTGCCGGCCTGGCCCTACAACCTGTACTGCATGATTCACGGCCGGGCGCGCGAGGCCGTGCTGGCCCGCCGTTCGGAAATTGCCGCCCGCCTCGGACTCGACGCCTTTTCCCATGCCATCCTGTTCAGCAACCGGCGCTTCAAGCAGTGCGGCGCCCGCTATGTCGCGACGGGAAACAGCCATGCCTGAACGGGAACTCGATGCCATCGACCGGGCCATCATCAACGGCCTGCAGGGCGGGTTTCCGCTCGTGCCCGAACCCTATGCGGCGGCCGCCGCCAGCCTGGGGCTCAGCGAAGGCGAACTGCTCGGCCGCCTCGAGCGCCTGCTGGCCGACGGCACCCTGACCCGTTTCGGTCCGCTGTTCCAGATCGAACGGTTGGGCGGCGCCTTCTGCCTCGCTGCCATGGCCGTGCCGGAGGCGGATTTCGAGCGGGTCGCCGGCCTCGTCAATGCCTTTCCGGAAATCGCCCACAACTATGCGCGCAACCACCGGCTCAACATGTGGTTCGTACTGGCCACCGAACAGCCCGCCGAAATTGCCGCCACGGCCGACGCCATCGCGGCCGCCACCGGCTACCCGGTGCTGACCTTCCCCAAGGAGCGGGAGTTTTTCGTCGATCTGAGACTGCAGGCATGAGCGACACGATGGACGACCTCGACCGCCGTATCGTTCAAGCCACCCAGGGCGGCCTGCCGCTGGTTGCCCGGCCATATGCCGCCATAGCCGGGCAACTGGGCATCGCCGAGGCTGTTCTTCTCGAACGCCTGCAGGCCATGCTGGCGCGGGGTGCCATCCGTCGCATCGGTGTCGTGCCCAACCATTACCGCCTGGGCTACCGCGCCAATGGCATGACAGTGTGGGATATCGACGATGCCGTGGTCGACCGGGTCGGCGCCTTCGTCGGCGGGCTGGCGGGTGTCAGCCATTGCTATCGCCGGCCGCGGCGTTTGCCCGACTGGCCCTACAACCTGTTCGCCATGGTGCATGCCCGCAGCCATGACGAGGCCTTGCAGCAGATCGAAACCATTGCCGAACGGGTCGCCGCCGAATTCGGCGCTGTCGTGGCCCGCCGCGACGTCCTCTTCTCGACCCGCATTCTCAAGAAAACCGGCCTGCGCCTTGCCGCCGACCGCCCCGACCGCCAGGAGTCCTGAGCCATGTTCCGCATCAGCCAGTTCTTACGCGAAATCGATCAGCCGACGCCTGTCGGCCCGCGCCGCAATCCGCCCGGGCCGGTCGTCATCTGGAATCTCGTCCGCCGCTGCAATTTGACCTGCAAGCACTGCTATTCGATTTCAGCGGACAAGGATTTCCCCGGCGAACTCGCTACCGACGAGATTTTCCGGACCATGGACGACCTCAAGCAGGCCCGCGTGCCCGTGCTGATCCTCTCGGGCGGCGAACCCTTGCTGCACCCGGATATTTTCGCCATCGCCCGGCGTGCCAAGACCATGGGTTTCTACGTGGGCCTTTCCTCCAACGGCACGCTGATCGATACCGAAAACATCGAGACAATCGCCGAGATCGGCTTCGACTACGTCGGCGTCAGCCTTGATGGCATTGCCGATACCCACGATCGCTTCCGTCGTCGCGAGGGTGCCTACGCGGCCTCCCTGGCCGGCATCCGGCTTTGCCAGGCACGCGGCATCAAGGTTGGCGTGCGCTACACGATGACCGAGGACAACGCCCATGACTTGCCGGCGCTGCTGCAACTGGTCGCCGACGAGGGGATCGCCAAGTTCTATTTCTCGCACCTCAATTACGCCGGGCGCGGCAACAAGCATCGGGCCGACGATGCGCGCCACGCGACGACACGCCAGGCGATGGACCTGCTGTTCGAAACCGCCCTCGCCAGCCTGCGCCGCGGTGAGGACAAGGAGTTCGTTACCGGCAACAACGATGCCGACGGCCCCTACCTGCTGCACTGGCTGGCCGGGCGCTTTCCCGAGCGGGTCGAGCATGTCGCTGCCAAGCTTCGCCAGTGGGGCGGCAACGCCAGCGGCGTCAATGTCGCGAATATCGACAATCTCGGCAATGTGCATCCGGACACCATGTGGTGGCACGAAACCGTGGGCAATGTCCGGGAACGCTCCTTCGGCGAGATCTGGAACGACATGGCGAACCCGCTGATGGCCAGCCTCAAGGCGCACCCGCGGCAACTCGGCGGCCGTTGCGGTGCCTGCCGCCATCTCGCCATCTGCAACGGCAGTTCACGGGTCCGGGCGCAGCAGGTCACCGGCGACGTCTGGGGCGAGGACCCCGGCTGTTACCTGAGCAACGGCGAGATCGGTGTCGCCGAGGATGGCCAACGTGCCGCGGTCACGCCCTGGCACCGGATTGCCGTGGAGACCGCCGCATGAAGCTGCCGCTCCTGCTTGTCCTGCTTGCCGCCCTGGGAGTGGCCCGTGCCGAACAGCCGGCCGATACCCCGGCCCTCTATCGCCAGCACTGCGCCAGTTGCCACGGCGCCGACCGCCTCGGCGGGATGGGACCGGCGCTGCTGCCCGAAAGCCTGGAACGGCTGAAACGCGATGCGGCCATCAAGACCATTCGCGAAGGGCGGCCGGCCACCCAGATGCCGCCGTTCGGCGCGGTGATTCCGGAGGAGGCGCTGCGCGCCCTGGCCGACAGTCTCTATGCACCGGTCGATCCGCCGCCGACCTGGCGCACCGAAGATATCCGCCGCAGCCGCAGCATGCTCGCCGAACCGGCCAGTCTCCCGGACAAGCCGGTTTTCAGTGCCGACCCGTTGAACCTCTTCGTCGTCGTCGAAAGTGGCGATCACCACGTCAGCATCCTCGATGGCGACCGCTTGGCGCCAATCCACCGTTTCGCCTCGCGCTACGCCCTGCACGGCGGCCCGAAGTTCTCGCCGGATGGCCGTTTCGTCTATTTCGCCTCGCGCGACGGCTGGCTGACCAAGTTCGACCTCTACAGCCTGCGGACCGTTGCCGAGGTCCGCGCCGGGCTGAATACGCGCAATGCCGCGGTTTCCTCCGATGGCCGCTACGTGATGGTGGCCAATACCCTGCCCGGCAATCTCGTGCTCTTCGACAGCGACCTCAACCTGGTCAAGATCATCGAGGCGACGAGCCTGGATGGCAAGACGCGCTCCCGCGTGTCGGCCGTCTACGATGCGCCGCCCCGGCGCAGCTTCGTCGTGGCCATGAAGGACATGCCGGAAATCTGGGAAATCAGCTATGACCCGCAGGCGCCGGCAATCTACGACGGCCTGGTGCACGACTACAAGATGGGTGAAGGCATCGCCCGGCCGGGCTTTCTCAATCCGCGGCGCACGCCGCTGGAGGCAGTGCTCGACGACTTCTTCTTCGACCAGTCCTATCGCCACGTGATGGGTGCCAGCCGCGAGGGCAAGGGCCAGGTGGTCAATCTCGACATCCGCCGCAAGGTGGCCGACCTCGCCCTGCCCGGCATGCCGCACCTTGGGTCGGGCATCACCTTCACCTGGCAGGGCGAGCCGGTGATGGCCTCGACCAACCTCAAGGAAGGCGTGGTCACCGTGATTTCAATGCGCGACTGGCGCGTCGTGGCCCGCATCCCGACCCGCGGCCCCGGCTTCTTCCTGCGCAGCCACAGTCTCTCGCGCTATGCCTTTGTCGATTCGATGATGAGCCGCGAACATCGCAACGTGCTGCAGATGATCGACAAGGAAAGCCTGCAGGTGGTCCGTGAATTCACCGCCCCGCCCGGCCAGACGCTTGCCCACGTCGAATTTACCCGCGATGGCCGCTATGCCCTGGCCAGCCTCTGGGAAAACGATGGTGCCCTGGTCATCTACGACATGCAGACGCTGGCCGAGGTCAAGCGCCTGCCGATGAAGAAGCCGGTCGGCAAGTACAACGTCTGGAACAAGATCCAGAAGGACGAAGGCACCAGCCACTGAGCCGGCAGCGGCTCAGGGCAGGCTGCCGCGCAGGCGGCCGATGTCCGGGATGTGGATCAGCCGCCCCTCGACCGCGACCAGGCCGTCTGAAATGAGGTCGTGCAGGATGCGCGAAAAATGCTCCTGCGTCAGGTTCAGGCGCGACGCGATGGTGCCCTTGTGGGTGGGCAGGCGGATGGTGACCGGGCCGCTCAGGGTCGGGTCGTTATCGCGTTCCTCCTCGCGCAGCAGGTAGCCGATGATGCGTTCGCGCCCCGATTGCAGCGAGTAGGCTTCGACATCCGAAATCAGGTGGTGTAGTCGCTGCGAGAGGCCGGCGATCAGCTTGAAGCAGAACTCCGGATCGCGCGTCAGTTCGCCGAAGACGGCCTCCTTGGCGATGTGCAGCACGCGGCTTTCGCCGATCGCCTCGGCCATGACCATATAGGGCTTGCCCATGAACATCACCGCTTCGCCGAAGCTCTGCCCGGCGCGCAGGATATCGACCACCTTCTGGTTGCCCTCGGCCGAAATGAAAGCCAGCTTGATCTGCCCCGAGAGCACAAGGTAGAAGCCGGTGCAGGGATCGCCCTTGTGGAACAGGATGTTGCCCCGGCCAAAGTCGCGCACCTGGCTGGCGGCGGCGATCCGCACCAGGTCGCCGGCGCGCAGCCCGGAAAACAGCGGTGCCCGCGAGAGGGCGAGGATGATGTCGGCCAACGCCGGGTCGAGATCGGCCAATTCGTCGTGTTCGGTCGGCTGGATGCAGTCAATGGGCATGGTTCACCTCGTGAGCTGGGCGTAGAACATCGGCAGGCGCAGCGGTAATTCCTCGGGTTTGCGCAGGACGGCATAGCCGCCGGGGCCGAACAGGTGGGAGAGATAGCTGCCGCCTTCGCGGTCGATGGTCAGGCAGAACGGGAGCAGGCCCTGACGGCGGGCGGCGACGACGGCCGCCCGGGTATCCTCGATACCGTAGCGGCTGTCGTAGATGTCGAGGTCGTTGGGCTTGCCGTCCGACAGGATGAGCAGGATGCGGCGGGCGGCGGCCTGTTCGCCCAGCAACTGGCTGGCGCGCCGGATCGCTGCCCCCATCCGGGTGTAATAGCCCGGCCGGATGGCCTGGATGCGGCCGCGAATCCGGTTGTCGAAAGGCTCGCCGAAATCCTTGAGGCGCTGGAAACGGACCTGTTGCCGCTTGATCGACGAAAAGCCGCAGAGCGCGAAAGCGTCGCCGGTGGTGCCCAGCGCCTCGCCGAACAGCAGCAGCGCATCACGGATAACGTCGATGACGCGCGCCTCGCTCGATACCCAGGCATCGGTGGACAAGGACAGGTCGGCGAGGACCAGACAGGCCAGGTCTCGTTCGCGCCGTTCCAGGGACAGGTGCAATTGTTCGCCGGGATGGCGGCCGCAGGCCTGATCGGTCGTGGCACGGACGACGGCATCGAGGTCGATCTCGCTGCCGTCCGGCTGCGCCTTGAGCCAGCGCCGCCCCGGCTGCAGAGAGGCGAACTGCTGGCGCAGGCGCTTTGCCGTGCGGACCAGGTGTGGCGGCAGGCCGGCGGATGTCGCCTGGCGCGGCAGCATGTCCTGGACGCGGACATGATCCTCGTGCAGCAATCCCTTGCGGTAGTCCCATTCCGGCAGCGGAATCCCGGCGCCGAGCGGCGTGTCGTCCTCGGCTGCCGACGGCAGGTCGAGATCGAAGCGTACCCGAGAGGCTACCCGCTCGCCTTCGTCGAGACCGGCCAGCGCCAGTTGTTCGAGGTCAGCAGCGGCCGTCGCCGCATCGGGATCGTCATCGTCGTCGGTGGCGCGATTGACCTTGATGAATTCGGCTACCGACAACAGGCTTTCGGCGCGGAAGAACATCATGAGGCCATTCTTTTCACGGGGTGCCTCGACCTGGCTGGCCCGGTGGGTCTTTTCGCGGGCGTCGCGGATTTCGCCACCGCCGGATGCAGGTGTCGCCTGGCTGCTGCGGCGTTCGGCGGCGCGCAAACCGGCGGCATGCAGCCACAACAGGACCGGCTCCGGTTCGGGCGTACCAGCCGGGAGCGCGGGCACCACCGTCTCACTGCCCGGCGCCATCAGGGCGCGGCGAATCGCGCACTCCCGTTCTCTTTCGGCCGGTGGCAGGCGCTCGGGCGGGATGCGCCGCGCCAGCGTGGCGGCCAGCAATCGATCATAGCGCGCCTGCAGGCCGGGCCATTCGGCCAGCGCCAGGCGACTTGCCGCCTGATTGCGGATGAAGGCATCGTCGCCTTCACCGCCCGTCGGCAGAGCATCGAAAGCGGCCGCCAGGGCGGCCAGCCAGAAATACAGATCGCGGTTCAGCTCGGGCTCGGGGAAAGCGTCGATAGTGGGCGGCAGGCGCAGGGTTTCGCGGTCGCGCCGGGCCAGCGCCATGCGTTCGCCGCTGCCGGCGATCCGTGCCAGCAGGCGACGGCGGGCGCCGTGGCGGTCCTCGCTGGCGCCGGCCAGGCGCAGCCCGGGGTCGCCGCCGAGGGCACGGAAGTAGATGCCGAGGCTGCGCTCAATCGACTTCAGCGAGACGGCCGCCGCCGGATGGCTGCCGCCGGCGGCGCGCGTGATCCATTTGTGCCAGAGCTGGCCGACCCATTCTTCCATTCAGGACTCCCGTGTCGCCTTGTTGCCGGGCCGGAAACCCGCTTCGTTGCGTTCTGCCCGGTCGCCACTGATCCAACCGAGCAGCGGCCCTTCCGGATTGTTTTGCTGGGCGTCAGCGCAGGCATCGAGGCATTGGCCGCATTGCGTGCAGGCGAACATGTGGCGCTTGACGTTGCGGGGATTGAGACGCATCGGACAGGCGGCGTCGCAGGCCGCGGCGCGCTCCGGCAGGCAGTCGTTGCAGGCACTTCCGCGGGTGCGCTCGAATCCGACGACCATGGCCCGCCTGTTGCCGATCCACACAAGCGACTGGAAGAAGCCGACGGCGCAGGCATAGCGGCAGAACAGGTGGCGGGCAAAGAGGAATTCGAGGCTGAAGGCGAGCGTGGCGGCCGCGATGAAGATGCCCTGGTTGCGGGTCAGCGAACCGCCCAGCAGGTTGCCATAGACTTCTGCCGGCGGCAGCAGGTAGGTCAGCAGGACGACGGCCCAGGAAAGTGCAAAGCCGAGCGCCACCGGCAGGACGACCAGCCACCAGCGGCGATCGATGCGACGTGGCGTGCCGTCGGCCTCCCAGGGTGGCAGCAGTTCCTTTTCCCAGACGCTCGGCTTGCCGGAGGCGCGCACCATGCTGCGATTGATCGATTCGACGACCGAGAAATGCGGACAGAGCCAGCCGCAATATAGGCGCCCCCAGCGCCGGGCGATCAGCAGGAAGACGGCCGCCCCGGCAAATAGCGGCACGAACAGGCGCAGCAGCACCCGGCCGCCGGCTTCGAGCGCGCCGATGCGCCCGGCCAGGAAGTCGTCGAGCCCGAGTCGCCACTCGAAGCCGAGCAGCCAGGCATGGCCGGCCAGCAGGTCGTAGCGAAAGAGATCGAACACCGGGGCCAGCACGAACAGCAGGAAAAATCCGGCCTGGCAGAGCCGGCGCCAGCGTTGGCGCTGCCGCGTCCGACGGGCGATGGTCGCGAGCGGGAGCAAGGGTGTGGTGGCAGGCGTGGCGGGCATGCTGTTGCGCGGTTCAGTGGCCGAAGGTGGCGGCGATGACTTCCATGAGTGCCGCGACGACCTCGGGGTCGTCGGTCAGGCTCTCGACGATGGCGACGCGGCAGGCCAGGACCGGCGGCATGCCCTCGCCGACCAGGGTCGCGGCGTAGACCAGCAAGCGGGTGCTGGCGGCTTCTTCGAGGTCCTGGTCCTGCAACTGGCGCAAGGAGCGGCCAATGCCGGCCCGGCGCCTGGCCAGGTCGGGCGAGCATCCGGTTTCGCGAATCAGGATGGCTTCCTCGCGCGCCGCATCGGGGAAATCGAAGCGCAGGCTGACGAAGCGCTGGCGGGTCGAAGGCTTCATGCCCTTGAGCAGATTCTGGTAGCCCGGGTTGTAGGACACGACCAGCATGAAACCGGGCGGCGCGACCAGGAGTTCGCCGGTCCGGTCGATCGGTAGCAGGCGGCGGTCGTCGGCCAGCGGATGCAGGACCACGGTGGTGTCCTTGCGCGCCTCGACCACTTCGTCGAGATAGCAGATGCCGCCCTGGCGGACGGCGCGGGTCAGCGGCCCGTCGCACCACACCGTCTCGCCGTTGCCGATCAGGTGGCGGCCAACGAGGTCGGCGGCGGTTAGGTCGTCATGGCAGGCGACGGTGAACAGCGGCAGGCCGAGACGCGCCGCCATGTGCGCCACGAAACGGGTCTTGCCGCAGCCGGTGGGGCCCTTGATCAGCAGGGGCAGGCGCCGGCGCCAGGCGGTTTCGAATATCTCGACCTCCTGGCCGACCGGCTCGTAGTAAGGAATATCGATCGCGGCATCGTGACGATTCACGGTTACGCTCCTTTCCAATAGGCAAATGCGATGAGGCTGCAGACCAGCAGCAGCCAGCCGATGACGAGGCCGCACCAGAGCATTCCGGCGTGGCGCAGGGCCATGAATTCGAGGGCCACCACGCTGCCCTTGAGGATGGCGATGAGCAGCAGTGCGACGGCCATGAGCGAGCCGCCGCGCTCGCCGAGGAAGAGCGTGGCGAGTGTCGCCCCGACCAGCGCACTCCACAGGCAGAGCGTGCGAAGCGGCGTGCCGTGAGCGTGTTCAGTGGATGACATAGACGAGTGGAAACAGGATGAGCCAGACCAGATCGACCATGTGCCAGTAGGCGGCGCCGCTTTCCAGCGGATTGGCGTCCTGCCGGTAGCGGTCCTGGCGCAAGCCCTGCCAGAGCACGGCGAGGACGACGAGGCCGAGGATGACGTGCATGAAGTGGAAGAAGGTCAGCGAGAGGTAGAACATGTGGAACAGGCTGCTCGACAGGCTGATGCCGGCGGCGAAGGCAGCAGCATATTCGCTGGCCTTGAGGCCGACGAAGAGCAGGCCGCAGGCCATCGCTCCGAGCATCCAGCGGGCGCTGCGCCGCCCTTCCCCGCGCTGGTTACCCTGGACTGCCCTGACCACCAGGGCGCTGCCGCTCAACAGCAGGATGGTGTTGAGCGCGCCCGTGTTGCGGTCGAGCAAGGCCTGGCCGGCATCGAACAGTTCGCGGTGGCGCATCCGGGCGAAGGCATAGGCCGCAAAGAAGACGCCAAAGGCCAGCAGTTCCGCAAGGATGAAGAACCACACCGCCAGATCGCCGCTCAGGCGGGGCGTGCTGTCAGCCGTCAAGGTCGTGTCGTGTCCCATGGCGCGCAGTCTAGGGAGCGCCGGCGGGGGCCGCATTGATACATGCTAAGTAAAGCGGACGCGCCAACCGCCAATGACAAAGGCGGCCGGAGCCGCCTTTCGTGATGCCGGGTTACAGCGCGATCAGGCTTCGGCCACCTTGTCGCCCTTGACGAAGAAGCTGACGATGTAGACCACCAGGCCGATCATGAACATGACGCCGGCCGCTTCGCGCATCCAGTAGAAAAGCGAAACCTGATCCTGGGTCGCCATGAAGCCGAGCGGCGTATCCGAGATGCGCTGCAGCCAGACTTGCAGGATGCCGGCGGCAGTCAGGAACAGCGTGATGAAGACCATGGCGATGGTCATCAGCCAGAAGCTCCACATTTCCAGGACCTGGGCCTTGGGCGAGTTCGCCGCACGGCCGCGCAGGATGGGCATGGCGTAGCTGATGAGGGTCAGCACGACCATGACGTAGGCGCCGTAGAAAGCCATGTGGCCGTGCGCTGCGGTGATCTGGCTGCCGTGGGTGTAGTAGTTGACCGGGGCCAGGGTATGCAGGAAGCCCCAGACGCCGGCACCAAGGAAGGCCATGACGCCGGTTCCGAGAGCCCACAGCGTGGCCGCCTTGTTGGGGTGCTCGCGGCGACGGCGATTGACCATGTTGAAGGCGAAGATGGTCATGGCGAAGAACGGGATCGGCTCCAGCGCCGAGAAGACGCTGCCCCACCACTGCCAGTATTCGGGCGCGCCGATCCAATAGTAATGGTGGCCGGTACCGATGATGCCGGTGACCAGGGTCAGGGTGATGATGACGTAGAGCCACTTCTCGATGACTTCGCGGTCGACGCCGGTGACCTTGATCAGCACGAAGGCGAGCAGCGCACCGAGGATGAGTTCCCAGACGCCTTCCACCCAGAGGTGCACGACCCACCACCAGTAGTACTTGTCCTTGACCAGGTTGTGCGGGTTGTAGAACGAGAAGAGGAAGAAGATGGCCAGCCCCCAGAGACCGAGCAGCAGCACCATGGAAATGGCGGTCTTGCGTCCCTTGAGCATGGTCATGCTGATGTTGAACAGGAACACCAGCGCCACGACGACGATGCCGATCTTGGTCAGCAGCGGCTGTTCGAGGAACTCGCGTCCCATGGTCGCCAGGATGTCGTTGCCGGTCATCTGGGCGAGCGTGGCATAGGGCACGAACAGGTAGCCGACGATGGTCAGCGCACCGGCCACCAAAAACACCCAGAACATCGCGAGGGCCAGTTTGGGGCTGTAAAGCTCGGTTTCCGATTCCTCGGGCACCATGTAATAGGCTGCGCCCATGAAGCCGAAAAGCAGCCAGACGATCAGCAGGTTGGTGTGGACCATGCGGGCCACGTTGAAAGGCAAGGCCGGGAACAGGAAATCCCCGACCACGTACTGCAGGCCCATGATCAGTCCGAAGACGATCTGGCCCACGAAAAGACCGATTGCCGCCACGAAATAAGGCTTGGCAACCGCTTGGCTTTTATATTGCATCGATAACTCCTCGTATATCGGTAATCGTTGGTCTGCCCCGCCTTAGCCTTCGATGTTGGGCGGCCAGTTGGCGGTGTTGATTTCCGAGGTGTATTTCAGGAAAGCGACGATGTTGTCGAGCTCTTCATCCGTCAGATGGAACTGCGGCATCTGGCGACGGCCGGGCGTGCCGGTCGGCTGGGCCTGGATCCAGGCCTTGATGAAGTCGGGACCGCGCCGGACATAGACGTTGCCGAGTTCCGGCGCGAAATAGGCGCCCTCGCCGAGCAGCGTGTGGCAGCCGATGCAATTGCGCGTTTCCCAGATCTTCTTGCCGGCGATAACCTGCGGCGTGAGGTTGGCGCTGTTATCCCGCTTGGGCAGCGCCTGGTTGGTGTCGAAGGTCAGTGCGAGAAACAGCAGGAAGAAGAACGCCGTCCCCCCGTAGAAAATGTTTCTCGCCATCGATTTTGTGAATGTGCCGCTCATGTTGCCCTCCTGTAATGACGGTGGGCGAATTCTCGGGCGATGGTGGGGAGGCAATCCATGATCTGCATCAAGCGGCGAAAATGCCCGCCCCACAATGAATAAAGCCAACTGCTCAGCGCAGTTGGCTTTATGTCAGGCGTTTGAGCCTGGCGCTCAGCCTTCCTTGTTGCGCATGAAGTCGGCGGTATTGAAGAAATTGTTCAGCAGCACCTTGCGCACATTCTCGTCGATACCGACATCCTCCATCGCCAGCACCATGCAGGCCACCCACTGGTCGCGCTCCTGGGTGCCGATGGCGAACGGCATGTGGCGGGCCCGCAGGCGGGGATGGCCGAATTTCTCGACGAACAGGTCGGGGCCGCCGAACCAGCCGGAGAGGAACATGTAGAGTTTGTCGCGTGAACCGGAAAGGTCCTCGGGGTGCATGGCGCGCAGTTCCGCGAACTGCGGCACAGTGTCCATCAATTCATAAAAGCGGGCCGTCAGGCGGGAAACCGCGGCTTCGCCGCCGATTTTTTCGTACGTGGTCTGGGTTTCGGCCGGTTCGGTCATGGTTTGCCTCAGGAAAAATAAGCGCGAAGTTTACCCGAGCGCGCCGGGCTTGCCGAGCGATGGCCGCTCAAGCGGCCGCCTTTGGTTGCAGGGCGCTCTCATCGACGTGCAGGATGCCGCAGCCACCATGCTTCTGCTTGCTGCGGTACATGGCCTTGTCCACCGAGGCGATCACCGATTCGAGGTCGGCGCCCTGCCCGGGATAGCGGCCGAGACCGATCGAGACGTTGAAATCGATCCGGTTGGCTTGGGCCCAGTCGATGATCTCGCGGCGGATACGCTGCGCCACCACTTCGCCGCCTTCCGGCGAGGTCTGCGGCAGGATGAGCAGGAACTCGTCGCCACCGTAACGCGCCACCAGGTCGAGGTCGCGCACGTTTTCCAGAATCCGCTCGGCGACGGCGACCAGGACGCGGTCACCGACATGGTGGCCGTGCGTGTCGTTGACGTTCTTGAAACCGTCGAGATCGGCGAACAGCACGACGACTTCGCCACCGTACGCTTCGGGCGACTGCAACAACTGCATGGCCCGCTCGTTGAGCGCTCGCCGGTTGAGCATGCCGGTCAAGGCGTCGATGTTGCGTTCATGAGCGAGCTTGGCCCGCGCGCCTTCGATCTTGGCGGTCAACGAGTACGAGTAGAGAACGATGATGGCGAAAAAGACCAGGAAGAAAATCGCACTGACCGAGAAGATGCCGAGATAGTCCGGCAGGCGCAGCCAGACGATGAGGATCGAGGCGCCCAGGCAACCGACCACCGCTTCGCCGAAGCGCTTGAGGCCGTAGCGCATGCCATTGCCGAGGATGACCATGAGGAAGACGAGGAAGCCTGGCGTACTGAGCGTGGCATCGGCCAGCGCGGCGAAGGTGGCGGCCGCGATATCCACCCACATGGTCAGGCGCTGCCGCCAGAGGACGTGGGGGTGGCGCCGGGCGTGCCACATGAAGAAGAGGATCTCGATGGCGTAGATCGACATCACGACGGTGACGACGGCGAGGCTGGTCCATGGCCGGACCTGGGCTTCGCCGCCGAAGTTGAAGTACATCAGCGCTAGGCCGCAGAAAAGCAGGCGCGTCCAGTATTGGGAACGTTGATCTTCCCAGGAGAGCAGGCGCTGCCCTCCCCTCAGTACAGCCAGGTCGAAACGGCGGCCGCCGTTGCGTCGCCGGTCGCCTACCCGGCGATCATTGCCCTGCCTGTTGTCGTTTCCCTCGTTCCGCATCTCCGCTCCGGGCACCTGAATATAAAGCGCCAGCCCATTTCGGCGAGGCGTCCAAGTGTCCACTGGAATACTCGGAAAATGCGCCCCGGACAGGCCGGCTTTTTCATCCAAGTATCATCAGTTGCGGTGAGCACGTCAAACCCGGATGGAATTATCGCCCCGTCGATTTTCCACGAACCGGGCGTATCGGCCGCTGGGGCGGTCCGTTCCGCCGAACCGGCGCAGCTGCCCGGGGAGCGCTCCGAACCGCCGCCCCGGTACCGGCCGGTTGCCAGGCCGGTATCAGTTGGCGCTTGCCGTTGCCGATCAGGTCGGCCCGCCCCATGTCCTTGAGCGCTTCGCGCAGCAGCGGCCAGTTCTCGGGGTCGTGATAACGCAGGAAAGCCTTGTGCAGCCTGCGTTGCCGGGCATTACGCACGGTTTCCACATGTTCGCCGTTGCGCGCCAGCTTTTTCAGCGGATTGCGTTCCGTGTGATACATCGTGGTCGCCAGGGCCATCGGCGTCGGCAGGAAGGTTTGCACCTGGTCGAGCCGGAAATTGTTCTTTTTCAGCCAGAGGGCGAGATGGAGCATGTCCTCGTCGCGCGTCCCGGGGTGGGCGGCGATGAAGTAGGGAATCAGGTACTGCTCCTTGCCCGCTTCGCGCGAGAAGCGGTCGAACAACTGCTTGAAGCGGTCGTAGGCGCCCATGCCCGGCTTCATCATCTTGGAAAGCGGGCCTTCCTCGGTGTGTTCGGGGGCGATCTTGAGGTAGCCGCCGACATGGTGCGTCACCAGTTCTTTAATGTATTCCGGGGAACGCACCGCGAGGTCATAGCGCAGACCGGAGCCGATCAGCACTTTCTTGACGCCCTTGAGGCTGCGCGCCTTGCGGTAGAGAGAGATCAAGGGCGCATGGTCGGTACCAAGGTTCTCGCAGATGTCGGGGAAGACGCAGGAAAGCCGGCGACAGGCCGACTCGATCTTCTCGTCCTTGCACTTCAGGTGATACATGTTGGCGGTCGGGCCACCGAGGTCGGAAACGATGCCGGTGAAGCCCGGGGTCTTGTCGCGCATTTCCTCGATTTCGCGGATGACCGAATCCTCGGAGCGGCTCTGAATGATGCGCCCCTCGTGTTCGGTAATCGAACAGAAGGTACAGCCGCCGAAGCAGCCGCGCATGATGTTGACCGAGAAACGGATCATCTCCCAGGCCGGGATCTTGGCATCGCCGTAGGCTGGATGCGGACGACGGGCATAAGGCAACTCGTAGACCGCGTCCAGTTCCTCGGTGGTGAGCGGAATCGGCGGCGGATTCAGCCAGACGTCGCGCTCGCCATGGGCCTGGACCAACGCCCGGGCATTGCCCGGATTCGATTCGAGGTGAAAAGTGCGCGACGCATGGGCGTAGAGCACCGGGTCATCCTTGACCTGCTCGTAGGACGGCAAGCGGACCACCGTGTGGGCACGCTTGTCACGGCGGGCGGCCAAGCGTTCGGCGCGGGAGACGATGCGCACGGCGTGCTCACCGGGCGGCATGGCAGCGGCAGCCGGTACTCCCGGCGTATCCATCGCATAGGGATCGGCATGGCGAACCAGCGGCCCCGGCGTGTCGACCTGGGTGGAATCGACCGCCTCCCAGTCCTCGCCCGGCATCCAGCCTGGCTGCACCATGAAAGCCGTGCCGCGCAGATCGCGGATGGCGTGGATATCCTCGCCCTTGGCCAGGCGATGCGCCAGTTCGACGATGGCACGCTCGGCATTGCCGAACAACAGGAGGTCGGCCTTCGAGTCGGGCAGGACGGAGCGCCGGACCTTGTCCGACCAGTAGTCGTAATGGGCGATCCGGCGCAAGCTGGCCTCGATCGATCCGATCACGACGTTGCTGCCCGGAAAAGCTTCGCGGCAGCGTTGCGCATAGACGGTTACGGCGCGGTCCGGTCGCTTGTTCGGCTCGGCATTCGGCGTGTAGGCATCATCCGACCGCGGCTTGCGGTCGGAGGTGTAGCGATTGACCATCGAATCCATGTTGCCGGCGGTGACGCCGAAGAACAGGTTGGGCTTGCCGAGACGCCGGAAATCGGCCGCCGAGTTCCAGTCGGGCTGACAGATGATGCCGACGCGGAAGCCCTGCGCTTCGAGCAGCCGTCCGATCAGGGCCATGCCGAAACTGGGGTGGTCAATATAGGCGTCGCCGGTGATCAGGACAATATCGCAGGAATCCCAGCCCAGGGACTCCATTTCGGCACGCGACATGGGGAGGAACGGGGCGGGTCCGAAACGCTTCGCCCAGAACTTGCGATAGCCGAACAACGGGGCAGAGATTGGTTTATTTGAATCCATAAATAATTTTACATGAGAGCTTTGGCTCGCATGGCATACTTGAAGTTTGAACTGAGCGCATTTTCGTTGATGAATCTTCCTACTCGCGAGCAGTCCGGCGTCTTGATCGTTTCCGTCAGCGGCCGCGTAGACCATCTGGCCAGCGAAGAGTTCTCACTGGCGATCGAGCCCATCCTCCAGAACTGCCGTCAGGGCGCCCTCCCCGTTTTGCTCGACTTCTCGGGTGTCGAGTACATCAGCAGCGCCGGGTTGCGAGTCCTGATGCTGGCTTCGCGCCGGGCCAAGGCGGAAAGGGGCGTGTTTGCGGTTGCCGCCCTGCAGCCCCTCGTGCAGGAAGTCTTCGCCATCAGCCGCTTCAATCTGATCATGCCCTGTTACGTCAGCATTGAAGCTGCCTGCAAGGTACTTGGCTCATGAAGAAGGTCGTTTTCTGGGGAACCCGGGGCTCCTTGCCGGTTTCCCTGAACAGCCGCGATGTCCGCGAAAAGATCGTCGCCGCGCTCAGCGCAGCCAATGGCAAGAGTTTCAGGACACCCGAAGCACTCAATGATTTCGTCAACAAGCTGCCCTTCAGCATTGCCGGAACCTTCGGTGGACAGTCTTCATGCGTCGAAATCGTCCATAAAGGCCCCGAACACGTCATCTGCGACATGGGGAGCGGTGCCCGAGTCATGGGTCAGGACAAGATCGCCCGTTTTGGCGTGCCCAACCCCCAGACGTACCACATTTTCATTTCCCACCTGCACTGGGACCACCTGATGGGCTTCCCCTACTTCCAGCCCATGTACATCCCCGGGAATCGTATCGTCATTCATGGCTGCCATCGGGAACTCGAGGACGCAATCCACCAGCAGATGAGCAATCCGAACTTTCCGGTCGATTATTCGCAGGCCGGTGCCCGGATCGAGTTCGACATCATGGAGCCCGGCCGGACGGTGTTCGTTGCCGGCCTCAATGTCACGCCCAAGCGGCAATTGCATAGCGGCGATTCCTTTGGCTATCGGTTTGAAAGTGTCGATCGCACTGTCGTCTACTCGACCGATTCCGAGCACCGGCTAGACGATCTCGAAAGCCACCGCGGCTTCGTCGACTTTTTCGCCAAGGCAGATTTGGTCATCTTCGACGCCATGTATTCGCTGGCCGAGGCAGTCTCTGTCAAGGCCGACTGGGGACATTCGAGCAACGTGGTTGGCGTCGAGCTGTGCCATGCTGCGTCGGCTCGACGGCTCGCGCTGTTCCATCACGAGCCGGTGCATGACGACAAGCAATTGGGGCGCCTGCTGACCGAAACCCGCAGACTCGAGCAGATCACACGCGGCGACAATCCGCCGCTCGAGATTTACTCGGCTTACGACGGCTTGATCATCGAACTGTGAGCAAGGCCGGGGCACTGGCGCTGTTCCGCTCCGGCGGCGGGCGTGGCCTGCCCCTGATCCTGCTGGCTGCAGCGCTGCTGGCGCTGTTTCACATTGAGGCGACACCGCTCGCCAACCTGCGGGCTGTCCATTTCGACCGCTATCAGCAACAGATGCCCCGCAATCGAGAGGACGAGCCCGTCATCGTGGTCGGAATCGACAGCCAGAGCCTGGCCATGCATGGGCAATGGCCCTGGTCGCGCGACCTGATCGCCGGCCTGGTGCGCCATGTCCTGGCCGGCAAGCCGCTGGCCGTCGGCGTCGATATCGTTTTCGCGGAAAAGGACAGGCATAGCCCCGAAATTCTCGCCGAGCGCCTACCTGCTATCCCCCGATCGGCTTTGCTTGCACTGCCCGACCCCGACCGGACGCTCGCCAGCGCACTCGATAGCGGCCCCACCGCGCTGGCCATCGTCGGCCTGGACAATGTGCTACCCGGCTCCAAACAGCCGAGCCGGCCCCTGCCTATTTTTGGTGTGGCCGATGACTTGGAGCGCGCCCTGCCCTCGTTTCCGAGTGCCCTGGCCAGCCGCGACATGCTCGAAACCGCCGCCAGCGGCGAAGGTTTGATCAATGCCAGCCCGGATCGCTACCGCAGCAATGCCGAGGGTGGCGTCCTGCGGCGCGTGCCGAGCATCGGTCTGGTCGAACACCAGCCTTTCCTTTCGCTGCCCCTCGAAATGGTCAGGCTGGCTCTGGGGGGAGACGCAGTCGTGGTGGCCGAACCGTCTAGCCAAGGCATGCAGGCCATCCGGATCGGCGACTATCGCCTGCCCACCCAGCCCAATGGCGAACTGCTGCTTCACTTCGGGCGCGCTTCATCGAATTACTATCTATCGGCTGCCGATGTCCTGGCTGGTGTGCACCCACCCGAGATGTTCGCATCGCGCTTTGTCATCATCGGCTTCAATAGCACCGGCCTCCAGGACAGGATCATCACGCCGCTCGGCGAAAGCCTGCCCGGCATCGACATTCATGCCCAGGTCATCGAAAGCCTGCTCAGCGGGATCGCCTTGCAGCGCCCCTTCTGGATGGCGACGCTTGAACTCGTCGTACTGGCGCTCGTCGGCCTGCTGCTCATCGCCGGCACGCCGGTTGTGCGCCCGAGCCTTGCAATCGCCGGCTTCATGGCTTTCGCCACCTTGATCGTCGGTGCCGGCTATTGGGCATTTCATCTCGGCCGCTGGCTGTTCGACGGCCTTTCGATCGCCCTCCTGCTCGTCCCGGTTTTTGCCTCGCTGATTGTCAATCGCCTGGTCGCAGCCGATGCCGAACGCCGCCGCACCCGAGAACAGCTCCGGGTGAGCCGCGAGGATACGGCCCGTGTCGAGGGCGAACTGAATGCCGCCCGCCGCATACAGATGGGGCTGCTGCCGGACCCCGCTGCGTTGTTCGCCAGCGAAAAACGTTTCGAAGTGGCTGCGCTCCTGGAATCGGCGCGTGCCGTCGGCGGCGATTTCTACGATTGCCAGATGCTCGACGAACGACGTCTTTGCCTCGCTGTTGGCGATGTGTCCGGCAAAGGTGTTCCTGCCAGTCTTTTCATGGCGATTGCCAAAACCCTGACCGGCACGGCGACACGTCGGGAAAGCGACCTTGCTCAAGCCATGAGGGAAATCGAAACCGAACTGGCGCGTGAAAATCCGGAGGGGCTCTTCGTGACTGCCTTCGTCGCCGTCATCGATGTCGATAGCGGCGTGATGACATACGCCTGTGCCGGCCACGATGCGCCCGTGCTGGTGCGTGCAGGCTCTTGTCTCCGCATCGACACCGCTAGTATCGGCGGCCCGCCGTTATGCGCCCTCGGCGACTATCCCTACGCAGTTGCCAGCCTGCAATTGGAGCCCGGCGACCTGCTCTGCCTGTTCACCGATGGTCTGACTGAAGCGAGCGACGGCCGCTCGCAACTGGGCGAACGGGGATTAGGTGCCGTTCTGGGGAAAGCTGCTGCCAACAACCTGCAGGCACTGGCCGAGCAGCTACGCGATCAGGTACGCCACTTCGAGGCCGGCATTCCACCGGCCGATGACCTGACCCTGCTGCTCTTTCGCTGGCGGGGAACGATCAACGCAAGCTGATCTCGACGCGGCGGTTCTGCGGCTCGTCGACCTCATCGGCAGTCGGCACCAGGAGATCGCCTTCACCACGCCCGATCGCCTCGATCTTGTCCGCCGCCACGCCGGCGGCGACCAGTTCCTCCCGAATCGCCTCAGCCCGCACTTTCGAGAGCCGATCGTTCTCCGACGATGCCCCAACGGTATCCGTATGCCCGATCACCATCGCCTCGCACGCGGCGCGCCGGGCGATTTCCTCTCGCACCTTCTGAAGCGCCTGTCTGGATTCGGCGGTCAGTTGATCACCGCCACTTTCGAAGTACAGGATGTAGGTACTCGGCCATTCCGGCCGGCTGGCGAGCGCGTCGCCGAAACGCTCCTCCACGTCGCTGACCGACGCATCGTAAGCGACTGTCGAAAGCCAGCGGCGCGAGGCTGCGTAGGGCTTATCGAGGACGATCTCGCGCTGCGCATCGCGCACGACCACGCCGGATGGACGACCATCGGTCGAAGGCAGCAGGATCACGCGCTCGTTGGCGCAGCCGGCAAGCAGCAGGCCGAGCAGGAATGCAGGCTGAAACTTATTCATCGTTGCCGGCAACCTCGATCACGAACTCGGTACCACGCACGCCCAGGACAGAGGTCGGCGTGTGAAAATCGACCGATTCCGGCGTACGCTTGGCGATCTTGCCGGTCGCGACCGACAGCGTTCCCTTGCGGATGCCGACCGACATGTTGCCGGCCTGCGTCTTGTTGTCGAAGGCAAACTTGTCGATCACGATGAGGGAATTGGGGCCGGCCGAGAGCAAGGTGTTGTCGCGCAGCGTGATGCCAACGGCGCCGCCGCTTCCAGTCCGAATCCGGTCCGCCACCAGAACCGGCGTACCGACGACGGCAAGCAGCTTCTGGCCGTCGCGCTCGATGCTGACCTCGCCCTTGCTGGTTTTGACCATGCCGGCCACATCGGCGGCCAAAGCGGAAAAGCTCGGCCAGGCCGCAAAGATTGCGCAGGCCAGCAGCCGGTATGTTCTAATCATTACTTAACCTCACGACAAATGTTGAGTCATTCTACGGAAATATCGGTTGCCGCGCGTTACGCCGGATTGCCTTGCCTGATGGCCGAAGTCGCCAATCGGGCAGGTTCGCTCGGCCTGTCCGCCGATGCGTTATCGCGCCTGCAACTGATCGTGGAAGAACTGTTCATCAATACCATTTCCCATGGTCATCGTGGCGACAGCGACGACCGTGTGCTCATCCGACTGCTGCCCGCTACCGACGGGATAACGCTCCATTATGAAGATGGCGCACCGCCCTTCGATCCGACCCGCCCTCTTGCTCAAGCGATCCACCCCGAGGTGCCGGGCGGCCTCGGGCTTTCCCTGATCCGAGGCATGAGCAAAAGCCAGCGGTATCGCCATCAGAACGGCCGCAACATCACGGAGCTCGATATCTAGCGCTCAGCTTGCAGCCCGCAAGGCAAGCAAGGGGGGCGTCAGCAGAAGCCGACGCATTGCCAGCCAGCCGATGCCGATAGCCAGCAACGCCCCAGCGCCAGCCGAAGCGAAGGGTAGCCACACGGCAACACTGACTTCCAGCTGAAATACCTGGCGGGCAATGACCTGGCCAAGCAACATGGCCCCCACTGCGGCAATGATCCCGGCAATGGCGCCGACCACGCCCAGCTCGACCAGCATAGCCCGCCGCAATTGCGCGCGGTGAGCGCCCAGGGCGCGCATCACCGCCAGTTCGTGACGCCGCTCGTCGAAGGCCGTCAGCAGAGCCGAATAAAGCACGATGCCGCCGGTCAGCAGGGTAAACAGGAAGATGAACTGCACGGCCTTGGCTACCTGCGTCATGACCATCCGGAACTGGGCGATCATGGCCGTGATGTCGATCAGGGTCAGGTTGGGAAAGCGGCGCACCAGTTCGCTGCCCGTCGAGTGATTGCCTTCAGGGAGGTGAAAGCTGGTGATATAGCTGGCCGGCACATCCTCGATGACACCGGGCGGGGCAATGACGAAAAAATTCACCCGCATTGAATCCCAGGACAACTGCCGCAGATTGCTGACTCGCAAGCGCTTTTCGATACCGGCGACGGAAAAGACCAGTTCGTCGCCGATGCCGATCCCCAGCGTCTTGGCCAGTCCGGCCTCGACCGATGCCAGTCCCTGGCCTGCGTCCGAGGGCAAGAACCACTGGCCGGCCGTGACCCGGTTGCCGGGTGGCAAGGAACTCCGCCATGACAAGTTGAATTCACGCTCGATCAGGCGCTGGGCACGTTCATCCTCGGGAAAGCTGGCCGCGCTGACCGGTCTTCCGCCAATGCTCAGCAGGCGCGCCCGAACCATCGGGGAAAGCTCGGCCTCGACGCCGATGGCCGACAGCGCTTCCTCAACGGGGGCCTTTTGCTCGGGCTGGATGTTGATCACGAAGCGGTTGGGCGCATCGGCCGGGACGCTCTTTTGCCAGGCATCGAGCAATTCGCCGCGGGTGATGGTCAGCAACAGCATCGCCATCAGGCCGACGGCCAGCGCGACGATTTGCAGGCTGCTGGCCGATCCGTGGCGCCCGAGATTGACCAGTCCCTGGCGCCAGCCGAAACCGATGCCGCCCCGCCAGCGGGAAAGGGCGGCGACCGCCAGGCGGGCCAGCACCCAGAAACCGCCCAGGGCCGCGAGAAAGCCACCGATCGCCAGGAGTCCGAGCCGGAGATCGCCAGCGACAAGAACGACCAACCCGGCCAGCAGCGCGATCCCCAGCAGGTAACCGCCGAGCAGCATGGGGCGTGGTGGGCCGAGTTCCCGGCGCAGGACCCGCAACGTGGGCACACTGGCCAGTTGCAGCAGAGGCGGGAAAGCGAAGCCAAAAAGCAGCACGCCGGCGACGGCGGCACCGTTACGCAGCGGCACCCAGCCCGGCCAAGGCAGATTGACGGCCAGCAGTTCGTTGAGCCAGCCGACCAGCACGAAGTGCGCCGAGAATCCGGCCAGGCAGCCGACGAAGGCCGCCAGCAGGGCCAGCCAGAGAAAGAGCAAGGCGTGCAGACGAACCAGACGTTGCTGTGTCAGCCCCAGGCAACGCATGACCGCACAGGCATCGAGGTGACGCTGCATGTAGCGCCGTGCCGCCAGGGCGACGGCCACGGCGGCGAGGACGACGGTCAGCAAGGTGGCCAGGCCGAGAAAACGCTGCGCGCGGTCAAGCGCGCTCCGCACTTCGGGCCGGGCGTTACTCGTATCCTCCAGGCGCTCGCCCCGCTCCAGGCGCGTCGTAATCCAGACACGGTAGTTCGCAACCGCTGCTTCGTCGCCGGCAAGCAGCAGACGGTAACGCAGACGCGAGCCGAACTGCACCAGTCCCGTCGCCGGGACATCGTCGAGATGCATCATCAGGCGTGGCGAAAGGGTGAAAAAATTGACGCCACGGTCTGGCTCCAGCGTCAGGATCGCCGCCACCTGCAGTTCAGTTTGGCCAAGCTTGACGACGTCGCCCGGCCCCAGTTGCAAGGCGCTCGCCAAACGGTCGTCGAGCCAAACGGTGCCGGGCCGCGGCCCTTCGCCGGTCGGCTGGCCGGCTTCACCGAGTTTCTGCGACGACGAGAGCTTGCCGCGCAGCGGATAGCTCGAACTGACGGCCTTGATGTCGGCCAGTTGCGCCTGCCCTCCCCCCAGCACCATGCTCGGGAAAAGCAGCGTTTCGGCGACCTGCAGACCACTGCGGCGTGCCTCGGCCGAATAGTGATCGGCCAACGGATGGTCGGACAAAATGACGAGGTCGCCCCCCATCAGTTGTTGCGCTTCGAATTCCAGCGCCAGGCGAATCCGGTCGGTGAAGAAGCCGACGGCCGTCACTGCGGCCACGGCAACCGCCAGCGCCGCAAACAGCAGGCGCAATTCGCCCGAACGCAATTCGCGGCCGAGCAGTCGCCAGGCGAGGCCGATCACTCAGCCTCCGACCAGCGGGCGCGGAATTCGTCCGGCGTCAGCGCCTTGCCGTGCAGGAAGCCCTGCAACTGCTGGCAGCCCAGCTTGCCAAGGAATTCGGCCTGTTCGACGGTTTCAACGCCCTCTGCCACGACTTCAAAGCCCAGGCTCTTGGCGAGTTCCATGACTGTGCGGATGATCGCCTCGTCCCCCGGATTCCTGCCGATGCCCATGACGAAGGAGCGATCGATCTTGAGTTGCTGCACCGGCAGCATCTTCAGGTAATTGAGCGAGGAATAGCCGGTACCGAAATCGTCGAGCGCCAGGCTAATGCCGAGGTCGCGCAGGCGCTGGAGCAGCCCGCAGGCATCGCCGACCCCCATGACGACCGATTCGGTCAGTTCCAGCTTGAGACTTTCGGCATCCATGCCGGTTTCGTCAAGGATGTCCTGGAGGGTATCGAAGAATTCCGGCCGCTCGAGTTGCTTGACGGAGAGATTGACTGAAACCATCGGCAGTTCGAAACCGCTGTTCCGCCATTGCATGACTTGCCGGCAGGTTTCGCGCAGCACCCAGTTGCCGAGCCCGATGATGATCCCCGAATCCTCGGCCAGCGGAATGAACTGCGACGGCATGACCGTACCCAGTTCCGGGCTGTACCAGCGGACCAGCGCCTCGGCACCGACCAGGCGACCGTCGCGCGTATCGACCTGGGGTTGCAGCTTGACGGCCAGTTCGTCGTTGTCGAGCGCGCGGCGCAGCTGGTTCTCCATGCGGATGCGCTGCTGGGCCTCATGGGTCATTTCCGGGGTGTAGAAATGGAAGCGGCCACGCCCCAGCGCCTTGGCCGAATACATCGCGGTATCGGCATTGCGCATCAGGTCCACGACGCTGTCGCCGTCTGCCGGAAAAAGGCTGATGCCGACCGAAGCGGACAAATAGAGTTCGTTGTCGTCCAGCCCGAACGGCGTATCGAAGGCGCTGATGATTTCGCGAGCGACCGTCTCGACCTCGTCCTCGTCGCGTACCGCCTCCATCAGGCAGATGAACTCGTCGCCACCGAGGCGGGCCAGCATGTCGATCAGACGAACGTAATCGGCCAAACGGGCGGCAACCATGACCAGCAATTCATCGCCCACGCCATGCCCGAGCGAATCGTTGACCTGCTTGAACTGGTCGAGATCGATGAACAGCACCGCCAGACGCTCGCCTCGCCGTCCCGATTCGAGCAGGCTCCCCTCGAGTCGCTCGATGAAGCAACGGCGATTGGCCAGCCCGGTCAGCGGATCGTGGTAGGCCAGGTAGTTCAGCTTGCTTTCGGCCTGGCGGCGCTCGGAAATTTCCAGTTCCAGTTGCGTGTTTGTCCGTTTCAATTCGTCGGTACGCGCTTCGACCTGGATTTCCAGCGTATCGCGGGCCGCCGCGATACGGGCCTCCTGTTCGCGCAGGATGCGCTGGGCGCGGCGGACGACCAGATATTGCATGAGGTAGAGCGCTGCAAAGACGCCGAAAACGCCCGCCGTTACCAACCACAGGCTGCGCTCCAACTGGTTCATGAAAGGCGTGACATCCTGATAAAGCTCGAAGGCACCCTCGATTGCCTTGTCCGGTCCGCGGATCGGAATGTAGCTGGCCAGCAGGTCAACCTCGGTACGGGAGCCCTCGAAAGTATCGATCGCGCTGCGATGGGTCATGTAACTTGCCACGCCACCGCTGATCGCCGTGCTGAAACGCAGGCGGTCGAGTTGCGTGTCGCCGATCTCACCGGGATCCGATGAAAAGACCGTATTGCCCAGACGGTTGTAGATCTTGACCCGGACGACCGAGGTGTTGCTCATCAGTGAAGCGACACGCGTCTTGAGGTCGGCGGCTTCGGGGGAACTGCGCAGGAAGTCGTTGTCGCGGCCGACCGAGGCGCTCATCAGGCTTTCCAGCGGCTCGCGCAGGGAGTTCTCGAAAACCTGGGCCATCGCCACATTGCGGCTTTCGGCCAGTTCAGTGATCTGCTTCAGCGACAGCTCGCGGTAAAACGGCCCGAGGACACCGGCCGCCAGCACGATGAGGATGAAACTGACCGTCGAGAAATAACGCGAAAGATTGAACATCAGGCGAAAACCGTGAATTGGCCTAGCTTATTCCAGTTCCCTGATGCGCGCCACCGCCTCTTCCACGCGTTTGACGGCGATCACCTCCATACCGGCGATAGCCTGCTTCGGGCGATTCGCCTCGGGAATCAGCGCCCGCGTGAAGCCCAGCTTGGCAGCTTCCCGAAGCCGCTCCTGGCCCCGCGGCGCAGGACGTATCTCGCCCGCCAGCCCAACTTCACCAAACACAATAAGTTTCGATGGCAATGCCTTGTTTTTTAGGGAGGATGTGATCGACAATAAAACGGGCAAGTCGGCTGCCGGTTCGGTGATCTTGACCCCGCCGACGGCATTGACGAAAACGTCCTGATCGAAGCAGACGATCCCGGCATGACGATGCAGCACGGCGAGCAGCATCGCCAGACGTTGTGCTTCGAGGCCGACCGTGAGGCGCCGGGGATTGCCGTGAGCGCTGTCCACCAGGGCCTGGATCTCGACCAGCAGGGGGCGCGTTCCCTCCTGCGTCACCATCACACAGGAGCCCGGCACATCCTGCCCGTGTTGCGAGAGGAAAAGCGCCGAGGGGTTGTTGACCCCCTTCAGCCCCTTGTCGGTCATCGCGAAAACGCCGAGCTCATTGACCGCGCCGAAGCGGTTCTTTACCGCCCGCACCAGGCGGAAGCTGGAATGCGTGTCGCCCTCGAAATAAAGCACGGTATCGACGATGTGTTCGAGCACGCGCGGCCCGGCCAAGGCCCCTTCCTTGGTCACATGGCCGACGAGCAGTACGCTGGTGCCGGAGAGCTTGGCCTGGCGGGTCAGTTGCGCCGCACATTCACGGACCTGGGCGACCGAACCCGGCGCGCTCGACAACTGATCCGACCACAAGGTCTGGATCGAATCGATCACCGCCACCTGCGGCTTTTCCGCCTGCAGCGTGGCCAGGATGCGTTCGAGGTTGATCTCGGCCATCAAGGGCAATTCGCGGGTATCGAGATTGAGACGCCGGGCGCGCAGGGCCACCTGCTCCCCAGACTCCTCGCCGCTGACGTAGAGCACCTTGTGCCCCGTCGAGAGGTGAGACAGCGCCTGCAAAAGCAGCGTGCTCTTGCCGATCCCCGGGTCGCCACCGATCAGCACGACACCGCCGGCCACCAGTCCGCCGCCGAGCGCGCGGTCGAATTCGCCGATTCCGGTCGCCACCCGCTCGACCTCGCGTGCATCGATTTCCGAGAGATTCTGCAGACGGGCACCCGCTGCCAGCGATTCGAAACGATGACCGCTGGCCTTTTCAGCAATGCTTTCGACCAAAGTGTTCCATTCGCCGCAGCCTGGGCACTGGCCCTGCCACTTCGGGTTGCTGGCACCACATTCGGTGCAGACGTAGACCGATTTTGCCTTGGCCACTCAGTTCGCTCCGATCTCGACCGGCACGCGCGGCGCCACGGCGCAGAACAGTTCGTAGGAAATGGTGCCGGCAGCGGTCGCCACCTCGTCGGCCGGCACATCGCCGGCCAGCCCCCTGCCCCACAAGGTCACCGGTGCGCCGATCCCGGCCGCGGGAATGTCCGTCAGGTCACAGGCCAGCATGTCCATCGACACCCGCCCAACCGTGCGTGTACGCTGCCCCATGACGGCAATCGGCGTGCCGCTCGGCGCATGGCGCGGATAGCCATCGGCATAGCCACAGGCGACGACGCCAATCCGCATCGCGCGCTCTGCAGTAAACGTGCCGCCATAGCCGACCCGGTCGCCGCGAGCCAGTTCCTGGACACCGATGATGGCACTTTCCAGTGCCATGGCGGGCTGCAACCCGAGCTCAACAGCCGATTGATCGGCGAAGGGGCTCGAGCCGTAAAGCATGATGCCGGGTCGCACCCAGTCGCCATGCGTTTGCGGGTGACGCAGGATGGCCGCCGAATTGGCCAGGCAGACCGGGCCGCGCCAGTCGCCCGCCAGGGTCTTGAAACGCTCGAGTTGCCAGGTGACACCGCGTTCGCCATCGGCTTCGGCGAAGTGCGTCATCAGGGTCAGTTCGACCTGCGGCAACTGGCGCAGGGTTTCCAGCGCCTTGGGCAACGTTGCCGCCGTGAAGCCCAGCCGGTTCATGCCGGTATTCAGTTTCAGGCAGATGCCGATGGGCGCATCGAAGCGACCGCCGCGTACCAGCATTTCAAGCTGCTCGGGACAATGAATCACGGTGGTCAGGCGATGTTCCACGACCGCCCGCACATCGCGGCTACTGAACACGCCCTCCAACAACAGGATGGGCTGGGTGACGCCGGCTTCGCGCAGGGCGAGCGCGTTTTCGCATTCGAGCAGCGCAAAACCGTCCGCGTCGCCGCGCAGCGCCTCGACGGCGCGCCACTGGCCGTGGCCGTAGGCATTGGCCTTGATGACCGCCCAGGCCCGGGTGCCGGCGGCATGTCGCTTGGCCAGACGGTAGTTGTGCTGGATGGCCTCCGGGGTGATACGAACCCTGATCGGGCGAGAGGTCTTCATAGCGCCATGTCCCTGAGCTTGCTCCTGGTAAATGCAATGAACGTTTCCGTCAGTCGCGACTGGAAGCGGTCTTGCGGATGAATCAGATAAAGGCTGCGCTTCAGCGGTGGATCAAGCGGAATGCCGACGAGTGTACCGAGGCGGACCTCCTTCTCCACCACGGTCCGGGAGACGATGGCAAAACCGAGCCCGGTCGACACGACCCCCTTGAGCGCCTCGGGGCTGCCAAGCTCCATCTGCATCTTGAGGGCGTCAGGCGCGATTTTGTGGCTACGGAAATAGGTATCCGTGATTTCGCGCGTACCCGATCCCGGTTCGCGCGAAATGAATTCGTAATCGACCAGCTGCTTTGGCGTGACCGAGTGCATGCCGGCCAGCGGATAGTCGGGCGCACAGATGACCTGCAGTTCGTCCTCGCAGCAGATCTGGCTGCTCAATCCGGATATCTTGGAAGGGGCCTCGATCAGGCCGACATCCAGCGTGTGCTCGGCAACCCGCCCTTCGATGCTTTCCGAATTGGCGACGATCAGCCTAGCCCGCACCTGCGGGTAAAGCGCGTTGAATTCGCCGAGGACACGCGGCAGCAGGAATTCGGCGATAGTCGTGCTGGCGCCGACCAGCAAGGGGCCGCGCATCTCGCCGGTCATCTCGCCCAGCCGGGTTTCCATTTCATCGCTCAGAGCGAGAATTTTCTCGGCGTACCCCAAAACCAGCTCGCCGGCCGGCGTCAGCGAAATGCCGCCATGCCGACGCTCGAACAGGCGCGTGCCGTATTGTTCTTCCAGTTGCTTGATCTGGAAGGTGACCGCCGGCTGCGTCATGAACAGCGCATCGGCGGCGCGGGTAAAGCTGAGATGCTTGGCTACGGCATGAAAGACCTGCAGGCGCCGATCAGCCATGATGTTTTCTCCCGGGAGTGTGCGGGCGATATTCAATCACATTCATCGGCGCTTGCCCGGGAAGATGAGCATTTTTGCCAAATATTTCCGCTTTCCGGCGTACCAAGGGCAATGTCATGAAAGCTTCACGCATGCCGGCCAGACTCCGCGCTTTCCATCCGAGCCGGCACCTGCCGCGCCAATCATGCATAACTCGCGCCGCGCCGCAAGCCTTGCACCGCTTTCAAAGCATGGTATAACCCTCGACCAAAGTTATAAACACGAGACAAGATTCACCGTGCCATTCGGCTTTTACATCATCATGGCGGCGCAGTTTTTTTCCGCGCTGGCCGACAACGCCCTGCTGATCGCTGCCATCGCCGCCTTGCGCGAGATGCAGGCGCCGTCCGAATATGAGCCGCTGCTGAAAACCTTTTTCACGGTGTCCTACGTGGTGCTCGCCGCCTTCGTCGGCGCCTTCGCCGACTCGATGCCCAAGGGCCGCGTCATGTTCATCAGCAACCTAATCAAGATCACCGGTTGCAGCATGATGTTCTTCGGCGCCCACCCGTTGCTCGCCTATGCGGTAGTGGGTCTCGGCGCCGCCGCCTATTCCCCGGCCAAATACGGCATCCTCACCGAATACCTGCCGCACCGCCTGCTCGTCGTCGCCAATGGCTGGATCGAAGGCCTGACGGTGGGCGCGATCATTCTCGGCGTCGTCATCGGCGGCACGCTGATCCGCCCGGAAATCGCACAAAGCCTGCTCGCCTTCGACTTCCCCATCATCGACACCCCGATCGACACCGTCGGCGAAATGGCGCTGACCATCGTCGGCCTGCTCTACATCCTGGCTGCCGTCTTCAATCTCTATGTGCCCAATACCGGGGTCGACCACAAGCAGCTGAAAAAGAACCCGCTGTTCCTGATCCACGAATTCAACCACTGCCTCGCCCTGCTCTGGCGCGACCGCCTCGGCCAGATCTCGCTTGCCGTAACCACGCTGTTCTGGGGCGCTGGCGCGACGCTGCAGTTCATCGTCATCAAGTGGGCCGACGTCGCGCTCAATCTCGATCTCTCAAAGGCCTCGCTGCTTCAGGGCGTGGTCGCGGTCGGCGTCGCCATCGGCGCCATTGTCGCCGCCAAGTTCATCACGCTGCGCAAATCGGTGCGGGTCATCCCGCTCGGCATCGCCATGGGCCTGATTGTGCTGGTGATGAACTTCGTCACCAGCATCTGGCTGGCCGTGCCGCTGCTCATTCTGATCGGCGGCCTGTCGGGCTTCTTCGTCGTGCCGATGAACGCGCTGCTGCAGCATCGCGGCCACATCCTGATGGGCGCCGGCCACTCGATCGCAGTACAGAATTTCAACGAGAACCTGTCCATCCTGATCATGACCGGGCTCTACTACCTGATGGTCAAGATGGATCTCTCGATCTACTGGGTGGTGACGCTGTTCGGGCTGTTCGTCAGCGGCCTGATGTACATGATCCGCCTGCGCCACCAAGCCAACCAGCGCGAACGCGACGACGTCCAGCACCTGGACGACACCGCCGCCCACTGATCACGCAGACCCGCTAGAACGGCAGTTCGGGCGCCATCTGTTCGCGCAGGACACGGCGGGCGAAAAGCAGGTCTTCCCAGGCTTTCGCCTTGTCCGGCAGGTTGCGCAAAAGGTAGGCCGGGTGATAGGTCACCACGACCGGAATCCCGGCATGTTCGAAGCGCTTGCCGCGTAGCGAGGCCAGCGAATTATCGTTATGCAGCACGCTATGAACCGCCGCCTTGCCGAGCAGAACAATGATCTTCGGTTTGAGCAGCGCAATTTGGCGCTCCAGATAAGGCCGGCAGGCGGCCATCTCGGCGGCTTCCGGCGTGCGATTGCCGGGTGGCCGGCATTTCACGGCATTGCCGATGTAAACCTTGTTGCCACGGGCGATTTCGAGCGAGGCCAGCATGTTGTCAAGCAGCTTGCCGGCCTGGCCGACAAAGGGTTCGCCCTGCACGTCCTCGTCGGCGCCCGGGCCTTCGCCGATGAAAAGCCACTCCGGATGCAGGTCGCCAACGCCGAGTACGGCCTGCTTGCGTTGTTCGCATAACGGGCAGGCTCGGCAATTTGCCACCTGACGGGCCAAGGCCGGCCAGTCCATGCCCGAGACATCGCCAGTGGGCATAGCGCCTGCGGATGCCTGTTCGACGACCCGCGGCCTCGCTTCGGGGACGGACTCAATCACCGTCGGCGCCAAAGCCTCCCCTGGCGCGGCTTCCGGCTCTGCCGCCTCGATCGGCGGGGCCGCGTTGTCACGCAATTCCCAGATCGGCGAGATCCCCATCTCGGCGAGCATTTGTTCGCGGGTCAGGCTCATGCCAGTTCCTTGTCGAAAACCAGACCATCCTCGCGGCCGGCTAAGGCAGGGTAATAGCCCTTGCGCAGACCGATCTGGCGAAAGCCGAAATGGCGGTAGAGTTCGACCGCCCGCTCGTTACTAGGACGAACTTCAAGGAACAGCCGATTGGTGCCGGCCAGTCGGGCATTTTCCATGACCTGACGCAGCATCCGGGCGCCGTGCCCCTGTCCCTGCCAGGCGCTGGCAACGCCGATATTGAGCAGGTGGGCTTCATCGAGGACCCGCATCATCACCGAAAAGCCGATCAGGTCGCCGCCCCGGCGCAAGACCCAACTGCTGTGCCCGGCCTCCAGCGAGTCGGCGAAATTGCCGCGCGACCACGGAAAGACCTGCAGACTGGCCTCCAGCGCTGCAACTGCATCGAGATCATGGGCATTCATCGGGAAGAATTCTGCCGGCAACATCAGCGTCCTCACGCCTTGCCCCCTTCGCGCAGGCGCTCGGCCACGGTCTTGGCCACCTTGTCGCGGATATAGAGCGGCGCAGCCAGCGCGGCATCGATGCCCTCGCCCCGGGCGGCACGTTCTGCCGCGAGCCGGACAAGCACGGCTGCACTCGGCAGGATGTCCGGCCGGAAAGCGATGCCGGCGCTGTCGAGACGCGCCAACAGCGCCGGATAAGCGAGCGGCGCATTGCCGCAGGCCAGCCAGCCGGCGTCGCCGGGAAGCGCAACTTCATCAGGCGCGGCCACACGAATTTCGCCCTGCAGGGAATAGACATCGCCATTGCCCAGATAGCTGCCGGCATAGACCTCGCCCATACGCGCATCGAGCAGTGCGACGACGCGCTCGGCACCTGTCGCGGCCGCCATCGTTTCCAGGCTGGTGACCGGAATCAGCGGAATGTCGGTCACCACCGCCAGGCCCTGGGCCGCCCCGCAGGCGACACGCAACCCGGTAAAGGCACCGGGGCCGACCCCGAAAGCGATGGCATCGAGTTGGGCGACCTTGAGCGAGGCCTCGGCGAGCAGTTCGCGCACCAGGGGCAGCAACGTTTCGGAATGCGAGCGACCGGCCGGGCAGTGTCGTTCGGTGATGTCACCATCGCGCCAGAGAGCGCAGGAACCGGCTTCGGTCGAGGTTTCGAGGGCAAGGATCAGCATGGGGCGACATTTTACCGGAGCCCCGGCTGGCCGGGGTTTCAATCGCGGCGGCCGCCCCGGTCATCGTAACGGTTGCGCCAGCCATGCTGATCGCGCATTTCCTCGCGCATCCGGCGCCGATCCTCGGGCGGCACCTCACGCCAGCGCTGGCGCCCCTCATAGCCGTCGTCGCGACGTATTTCGCGATCCTGCTGCCATTGTTCGCGCATCTGCTGCCGCATCTGCCGCCGCTCCTCCGGCGGCAGATCGCGCCAGCCACCGCCGTGCGCCAGCGCACCGCCGATGGCGGCAAGCTGAAGCAGCAACAACGACAGGAGAAGACGCTTTTTCATCGGAGGGGTTAGGAGAAATCGGCAGGATCATTGTCCATCCAGCCCGTGGAGGCAAGCAATCCGAGATGTAAGGAGATGTTTCCCTGCGAGCCAAGGCAAATCCTTGTTACCATTTTGGCCGGCAAGTTTGCCAGCCCGCGATAAGCTGCCCGCATGAACGAAAGCAAACAACATCTCCTCGTCGTCGATGACGACGCCCGCCTGCGCGACCTGCTGACCCGCTACCTCGCCGAACAGGGTTTCGAGGTCAAGGCCGTGGCCGATGCCAAGCAAATGGACAAGCTGCGCAGTCGCGAACATTTCCATCTCATCGTGCTCGACCTGATGATGCCCGGTGAAGACGGCCTCAGCGTCTGCCGCCGCCTGCGCGGCACCGGCGACCTGACGCCGATCGTCATGCTGACCGCCAAGGGCGACGACGTCGACCGCATCGTCGGGCTCGAAATGGGCGCCGACGACTATCTCCCCAAACCCTTCAACCCGCGCGAACTGCTCGCCCGCATCCATGCCGTGTTGCGCCGTCAGGGCAGTCGGCCGCCCGGCTCGCCCGAAGAGGACATCGAAGCCATCCGCTTCGGCAACATCGAGGTCGACCTGGCCGCCCGCACGCTGCGCCGCGGCGATGAACTGCTGCCGCTGACAACCGGCGAATTCGCCGTCCTCAAGGTGCTGCTCCAGCACCCGCGCCAGCCGCTCTCGCGCGACAAGCTGATGACGTTGGCCCGTGGCCGCGAGCAAGGCCCGTTCGACCGCGCCATCGACGTCCAGGTATCCCGCCTGCGCAAGCTGATCGAACTCGATCCGGCCCAGCCGCGCTACCTGCAGACGGTGTGGGGCTTCGGCTATGTCTTCATTCCGGACGGCAGCACCCGCGAAGCCTGATGCCGCGCACCCTGCTGGCCCGCACCTTCCTGCTGCTGGCCCTGCTCGTCCTGCTGACCACGGCCGCCTGGCTCAGCCTTTTTCGTTACATCGACGCCGAACCGCGTGCCCGTGAAACGGCCCAACTCGCGGCCTCCGCCGTTAACCTGATCAGGGCCTCGCTGTTCGCCGCCAGCCCCCAGAAGCGCCCGGCACTGTTCGCCGAATTCGCCAGCCGCGAGGGCATCCGTCTTCTGCCGGCCGAGCCGGAGGACCGTGTCGTCGCCATGGACGAATCGCGCTTCGTCACCCTGCTCAAACGCGAACTGGCGAAACGGCTCGGCGAACGGACGCGGCTCGCCGCCAGCGTCGACGACGTACCGGGCTTCTGGGTCAGTTTCCGCCTCGACGAGGAAGACGAGGAGGAATACTGGCTGGTCCTCCAACGCCACCGCGCCGAACGCAGCTTCGCACAGCACTGGCTGACCTGGGGCCTGCTCGCCATTTCGCTGGCGCTGGCGGTCGCCTGGCTGATCGCCTCGCGCATCAGCCGCCCGCTGAAGGCGATGGCCGCCTCGGCCGAGGCGGTCGGCCGGGGCCGCATTCCCGAGCCGCTGCCGGTCGATGGCGCCGACGAACTGGCCCGCCTGGCCAGCGCCTTCAATGCCATGGCGTGCGATCTTGAACGCCATGAACGGGACCGTTCCGAGGTGCTGGCCGGCATCTCGCACGATTTGCGCACGCCGCTCACCCGGCTACGACTCGAAGCAGAGCTCAGCGTCGCCGACGAGAGTGCGCGGCAGGCGGTCATTGCCGACATCGAGCAGATGGAAGCGGTGATCTCGCAATTTATGGACTACGCCCGTGGCGAGGCCGGCGAAACGCCGACGGTGGTCGACCTGGGCGATCTCCTCCGGGGCATCGTCGAGCGCCAAGCTTCCCTCGGTCGGCAATTGCCCGCCGAGATCGGGGCGCTACCGGAGCTTCCGCTGCGCGCCAAAGCCCTGACCCGGGCGGTCACCAACCTGATCGATAATGCCTGGAAATATGGTGGTGGCGCCACCCTGCTGCGGGGTGAAATCTTAGGTGAAGAAATCCGGATCGAGGTACTCGATCACGGCCCCGGCATCCCGCCTGCCGAGGCGGACCGCCTGAAACGCCCCTTCACCCGCCTCGAAGGGGCGCGTACCGATGCCAGCGGTACAGGACTCGGGTTGGCCATCGTCGATCGCGTCGCCCGCTTGCACGGCGGGCAGCTGGACCTGCTGCCGGCGCCGGAGGGCGGCCTGCTTGCCCGCCTGAGCATTACGCTCAAGCACTGAGGCGGTAACGGGCAAGCGTCCGATAGCTCGACCCGGCCGCCGAAAGCGTCGATGCGACAAGCCGGTACTCCCGGCACGGCCAGTCGATATCCTGCGGCAAGTGCCGCACGCTGGCCGCCAAGCCAGCCGGCAGCTTGCGCACCAGTGTGAGGTGGGGAAAAAAAGGGCGATCCGGATCACGGATGGCGAATCCCGCCTCGCCCAGTTGCCGGCGTAGTCCGAGGACCAGGTTCATCAAGGGCGGAGATTCGCTGCACCCCATCCAGGCCAGACGGTTGTGCTGCCAGGAGCCCAGGCGGTCGAGCGCGAGCACGAATGGAGCGATCGCGCCGACTGGTGGCAGCGTGGCAAGTTCGGGAAGACGCGCGTTCGGCACATCGCCGAGGAAGGCCAGCGTCAGGTGCACGGTTTCGGCGCGGGTCGGTTTGCCGCCCAGGCTTGCGGACAGCTCGCCGGCGATGCCGGTCAGTTTCTCGGCCAACGCCGGCTCCGGCCAAAGGGCGAAAAAGACGCGCGTGCTCGCGCCTTCGTTTCTTTGCAGGGCGCTTTCAGTCGCCACGCGCGACGAGCACGACGGCTTGCGCCTCGATGGCTTCCTCGCGGCCGAGGTAGCCCAGGCGCTCGTTGGTCTTGCCCTTGATATTGACCGCGTCGACGGGCAAGCCAAGATCGGCCGCGACATTCGCCACCATCGCCGCCGCATGCGGCGCCAGCTTGGGTTGCTGGGCGATCAGCGTCGCATCGACATTGATCGGACGCCAGCCGCGCTCGGCCAGCAACGCCACGGCACCGCGCAGCAGGACGCGGCTGTCGGCGCCCTTGTAACGCGGGTCGGTGTCGGGAAAATGCCGGCCGATGTCGCCGAGGGCGACGGCCCCGAGCAACGCGTCGGTGATCGCGTGCAGCAGCGCATCGGCGTCGGAATGACCGAGCAGGCCGGTGGCATGGGGGATATCTACGCCGCCGAGAATCAGCTTGCGGCCTTCGACCAGTTTATGGACGTCGTAGCCCTGCCCGACCCGGATATTCATTTACGTCCCCTCAGGATCATCGCGGCCAGCGCCAGATCGGCCGGATAAGTCACTTTCAGATTGGTGGTATCGGCGCGCACCAGCTTCGGCGCCAGGCCCATCGCCTCGATGGCGCCGGCTTCGTCAGTCACCGCCTGGCATTTGGCCAGTGCTTCGCTCAGCCGGCCGTAGCGGAACATCTGCGGCGTCTGTGCCTGCCACAGGTCATCGCGCGGCTCGGTGGCGGCGACGCGCTGACCGGCATCGGCCCGCTTCAGGGTATCGGCCACCGGCACGGCCAGGATGCCGCCGACCGGATCGTCAGCCAGTTCGTCGAACAGCGCGGCCAGCATCTCGCCGCTCAGGCAGGGGCGGGCTGCGTCATGCACGAGAATCCAGTCTTCGTCGGCCGCGACCATGGCGGCCGCCCGCAAGCCGTTGCTGACGCTCTCGGCCCGCGTCACGCCGCCGCAGCGGACGGTTTCGAGCTTGGCGCCGAGGTCGGACCAGTCGTATTTCGGCCAGAAAGCATCATCGGGCGAAAGCACGACCCAGACCCGCTCGATCTCCGGGCAGGCGACCAGCGCCGCCAGGGTGTGATGGATCAGGGGCCGCCCGAGCAGGGTCAAATATTGTTTTGGCATTTCCGCGCCGAAGCGGGAACCGCTGCCGGCAGCGGGAACGATTGCGAAATAGCGTGGCATGGCTTAATTTTACTGAAGAACACCGATAAATGAGGAGGCGCATGAGCTTCGTCGTTCCTGAACTGGCAGCCCCGCTGGAGGCTTTCGCAACGTCCCTGGGCGTGGGCCTGTTGATCGGCATGGAACGGGAACGCCGCCCCGATTCGGCGGCCGGCCTGCGTACCTTTGCCCTCGTTTCCATGCTCGGCTGCCTCTTCGCGCTGCTCGGCGAAAAGACCGGCGGCCCGTGGATTCTCGCGGTCGGCCTGCTGGTCATCTCCGCGGCCATGGTCGCCTCCAATTTTTCCTCGCAACAGGAAGAACAGTATCGCGGCTTCACTTCGGAGGCGGCCATCGTCATCACCTACGGGCTGGGCGCAGCCATCTGGTTCGGCTACGCGACGCTGGCCGTCATGCTGGCGATCACGACCACCGTGCTGCTTTATTTCAAGGCGGAGCTGCGCCAGTTCAGCGAGCGCATGACCCCGAAGGACATCAACTCCATCCTGCAATTCGCCGTGCTTTCGCTGGTCATCCTGCCCATCCTGCCGAGCCAGGACTACGGCCCCTACAGCGCTTTCAACCCGCGCCAGATCTGGTGGATGGTGGTGCTCATTTCCGGCCTGGCGCTCTCCGGCTACCTCGCCCTGCGCATTATCGGCGCCCGCCACGGCGCCGCCCTACTCGGCATCTTCGGCGGCCTGGCGTCGAGCACTGCGACGACCCTGATGTTTTCGCGCCATGCCCGCGATCACGCCGATCTCGTCCGGATGTCGGCCATCGTCATCCTGATCGCCAACGTCATGGTGATGATTCGCCTCGGCTTCGTTTCCAGCGTCGTCGCGCCGGGACTGGCGATGCAGATCGCCATCGTCTTCGCCTGCGGCATCTTGCCCGGCGTCGCCATGGCGCTTTACGGCTGGAAGATTCTCAAGGACGCCGGCGACCTGCCGATGCCCGAAGTCAAGAACCCGACCGAACTCAAGACCGCCGTCTCCTTCGGCCTGCTCTACGCCCTGGTGCTGCTCGCCTCGGCCTGGCTGCAGGATATCGCCGGCAACAAGGGCCTCTACATCGTCGCCCTCGCCTCCGGCCTGACCGATGCCGACGCCAGCGTGCTGTCCACGCTGCGCATGTTCAACCTGGAGAAAATTTCCGGTGGCGAAGCGGTCATCGCCGTCACCCTGGCGCTCGCTGCCAACCTAGTGTTCAAGATCGGCCTGGTGCTCAGCATCGGCGGCGGCAAACTGGCCCGCCATGCCCTGCCCGGCCTGTTCGCCATCGGCGCCGGCCTGGCCGGTGGCTTGCTGCTGGTTTGAGGAGACGATCATGCGCAATGTCCGTCCGCCCGCTGTTGCCGACATGTTCTATCCTGGCCAGCCGGCCGCGCTGGCCGGCGCCGTGGACCGTCTGCTGGCCGCCGTGCCGGCGGTTGACGCCCCCCAGCCCAAGGCGTTGATCGTGCCGCATGCCGGCTATATCTACTCGGGATCGACCGCCGCCCGCGCCTATGCCCTGCTCCAGCCCTGGCGCAGCCGCATCCGGCGCGTCGTTCTGCTCGGCCCGACCCACCGGGTCGCGGTGAAAGGCCTCGCCTTGCCGCAGGCGGAGGCGTTCGCCACGCCGCTCGGCGAGATTCCGCTCGATACGGAAGCCATTACCCGGCTTGCCGTGATGCCGCAGATCATCGCCAGCGACCGCGCCCACGCCCTCGAACATTCGCTGGAGGTCCATCTGCCGTTTCTCCAACGCCTGCTCGACGACTTCACGCTGGTGCCGCTCGCTGTCGGCCATGCCTCGCCGGAAACCGTCGCCGAAGTACTCGATTGCCTCTGGGATGGCACGGAAACGCTGATCGTGGTCAGCTCCGATCTTTCGCACTTCCTGCCCTACGCCATGGCCCAGGAGGTAGACGAGGAAACCTGCCGGCACATCCTGGCTTTCGATACCCACATCCAGCCCGACCAGGCTTGCGGAGCCTTCCCGGTCAATGGACTGCTGCTGACGGCAGCCCGCCGCGGCCTGGTGCCGACGCTGATCCACCGCTGCAATTCGGGCGACACCGCCGGCGACAAGCAGCGCGTCGTCGGATACGCCGCCTTCGCTTTCCGGGAGGCGTCGCATGCCTGAACTCGGCCCCACCCTGCTTCGCCTCGCCCGCGCCGCCATCGCCCGGCATTTCGGGCTGCCTGCAGCGCCGTTGGGCGACGACCTGCCGGAACTCCAACAGCCCGGTGCCACCTTCGTCACACTGACCCAGCACGGCCAGTTGCGCGGCTGCATCGGTAGCCTCGAAGCCTGGCGGCCGCTGCGGGCCGATGTCGAGTCCAATGCTTTGGCTGCTGCCTTGCGCGACCCGCGTTTCGATCCGCTGAAGGCCGAGGAATTGCCGCGCACCCGCGTCGAGGTTTCATTGCTGACGCCGCCCGAAGCGATGCACTTTCGCGACGAGGCAGACGCCCTCGCCCAGTTGCGGCCGGGCATCGATGGCGTCATCTTCAGCGCCGGCCGCCGCCGCTCGACCTTCCTGCCGCAAGTCTGGGAACAATTGCCCGAGCCGGGCGAGTTCATGGCCCATCTCAAACAAAAGGCTGGCTTGCCGGCTGCCTACTGGGGCAGTGACGTCGAACTGCAGCGCTACACGGTCCGCAAGTGGAAGGAGCCGGAAAAATGAAATCGGCTGAAAGCAATCATCCAGGCCGCTGGTGGCACACACTGCCCGACGGCCGTGTTCAGTGCGACCTCTGCCCGCGCGATTGCCAGTTGCACGAAGGCCAGTGCGGCGCCTGTTTCGTCCGCCAGATGCAGGATGGCGCCATGCAGCTCACAACCTACGGGCGCTCCTCCGGCTTCTGCATCGACCCGGTCGAAAAAAAGCCGCTCAACCATTTCTACCCGGGCAGCAGCATCCTCTCCTTCGGCACGGCCGGCTGCAATCTGGCCTGCCGGTTCTGCCAGAACTGGGACATTTCGAAATCGAAGGACATGGACCGGCTGATGGATGCCGCCAGCCCGCAGGCGATCGCCACCGCCGCCCGGCGCCATGGCGCGGACGCAGTTGCCTACACCTACAACGACCCGGTGGTGTTCGCCGAATATGCCATCGACACCGCGCTCGCCTGTCGCGAGCAAGGCATCCGCAACGTCGCCGTCACCGCCGGCTACATCCACGCCGAACCGCGACGCGAATTCTTCGCTGTCATGGATGCCGCGAATGTCGACCTCAAGGCCTTTACCGAGGATTTCTACCGCAAGCTCTGCGTCGCCCACCTGCAACCGGTGCTCGACACCCTGGCCTACATCCACCACGAAACCAACTGCTGGCTGGAAATCACCACCCTGCTGATTCCCGGGCACAACGATGGTGCCGCGGAAATCAGCGAACTCGCAGGCTGGATGATGCGCGAACTCGGGCCGGACGTGCCGCTGCACTTCACCGCCTTCCACCCCGACTGGAAAATGGCCGACATTCCGGCCACGCCACCGGAAACCCTCAGCCTGGCCCGACGCATTGCCCGCGACGCCGGACTCAACTACGTCTTCACCGGCAACGTGCATGACAGCGAAGGCGGCACCACCTTCTGCCCGCAGTGCCATGCCGCGCTGATCGTGCGCGACTGGTACGACATCCGCCGCTACGACCTGACGCCAGAGGGAAAATGCCCGCATTGCCGGACCACCATTGCCGGCCGCTTCGGCCCTGTGCTCGGCCATGACGGCCGCGCCTTCGGGCCACGCCGTATTCCCGTCCGTCTCGCCCACTGAAACGATGAACCGCAGCCTCAGCCTCCAGACCCTGCACGGCCCGCTCCACGGGCAACTCGAACTTCCCGACCACCCGCGTGGCTTGATCCTGCTGGCGCGCGCCCACCACGCCGCGGTCGACACCATCATTGCCGCCAACCTGGCAGCCCGCGGCTACGCCATCCTGGCCATGGAGTTGCTGAGTACCCAGGAGACCCACTTCGCCGATGCGACACAGAACGTGCCGCGCCTGGCACAACGCATGCTCGACATCCTCGACCTGATCCGCCACGACGGCGACATGCAGGAACTGCCGCTGGGTATTTTCGCCACCGGCGACAGCACCCCGGCCGCCATCCGCGCCGCCGCCCAGCGCGACACCCAGGTTCGAGCCCTGGCCTGCCACGGTGGCCTGATCGACCGCGCCGGCCTGCAGGCGCTCGATCTCCTCATCGCGCCGCTGCTCATGCTCTTCGACGCCGACGACGAATTCGGCCCCCAGGCTTTCCGGCGTGCTGCGGCGCATCTGCATGGAGTGCATGAAACGCGTCGTCTCGATATCGCAGAGGACCCGATTCTGCGGGTTGCTGCGTGGTTTTCTCTGCATCTGCGGACCTGAAGTACCACCTGAAGCCAGGCCAATCCCAAGGCATCAGAAATTTTCAAATTTCGTTTGCTGTTTGATCCGATGGCGCGTATTGTGCACCGCAGCGATTTCTAGTTGTGTTGTTATTTTGTAGGTCTAGTACCCGCAGTTCTGCGGCGCCATTCCCCCATTTTTGCCTCGCCCTCTTGATCTCGCCCCACCCAGGGGCACAGTGCCCCGTAATTTTTCGGAGTTTCAAGATATGGCAACAGGTAACGTCAAGTGGTTTAACGATTCCAAGGGTTTTGGCTTCATTACGCCCGAAGGCGGCGGCGAAGATCTTTTCGCTCACTTTTCCGCAATTCAATCCCACGGTTTCAAAACCTTGACCGAAGGCCAACGTGTGAGTTTCGACATCACCAACGGCCCCAAGGGCAAGCAAGCAAGCAATATCCAGATCGCCTGATTTCCCAGGCGTTCTCGCTGGCTGCTGCGTTGCCGCGGTGGCCTGCTCCTTCGTGCCGGCATGCATTGCCGGCACGAAGCACGCGGATCGGAATTCCGCCGATTCCCGGGCAAACCTAGAAAAGATCAAATGAATATAAAAGAACAACGAGCACAAGCCGAACGGCTGTGCACCGAATCGGGCATTTTCGTCCTGCCCTACGGAAACGCCTGGTGGTTACTGGGCCGTGGCATCAACCGCGTGGTTGGCGAATTGGCCGGGCTTTCCCACTCGGACCTTCATCGCTATCAACCCACCCAGCGATAAACCTTAAGCGGCGGCGGGGCTGGCAGCAGTCGAACCAGGCCGTTTCAATACGACACGGAGTACAGCATGATCCAATCTATCCAGCGCACCGAGCTCAAGACGTTTTACTACACCCCGGTCCATTGCCCGTTCTGTGGCACCCGGGTCATGGGGGCTGACCCGGTTGACGAAACGCTCATCACTGCCTGCCCCCACACCCTGTTCATCGCCCACGACATGGCATTCGAATACCGCTCAGAGCGATTAGACAGGAACCTCAGCATAAGCGGCCTGACCGAGAAAGAGGTCGAGGAACGATGGCTGGGAGAAACGGGTGGAATCGACGGCTTCACCAATCAGGTCACCCTGGCGAACGCCATCAAGGTAGCCGCCTACGCGCCGGCTCCATCGGCCTATGGTTCCTACTATGGGTTCGCCCCGACCGAATGACCTGTGCCTGATAGACACCGACCAAAGAAGCCCATCCGGGATGCTTTGTGAATAGTACCGACACTTTTGAAACAAATTTATCTGAGCCCGGTTCCCTTCGGGCTTGCCCCACGTCCCACCTCTGGAGAAATACCGTGGCAAAAGAAGATCTCATTGAAATGCAAGGCGTTGTGATGGAAGTGCTGCCGGATACGCGCTTCCGCGTCACCTTGGACAATGGACACATGCTCGTCGCCTACAGCGGCGGCAAGATGCGCAAGAACCATATCCGTGTTCTGGCCGGAGACAAGGTCTCCCTCGAACTGTCGCCTTACGACCTGACCAAGGGGCGGATCACCTTCCGCCACATCGAGGGCCGCACGCCATCGCCTTCGCGGCAACACCGCCGCTGAGAAGTCACACCAGCGAAACGGGATATCTGTGTTGTTACTACTCGGTTCCTACTTCTGGAAATAGGGTATAGACAGCAAGACTCCGTCGAATATCAAGAGGCCCAACGGCCAAAAGTGCGCAACAAGAGCGAATCGATTAACCTTCCGCCTTTAGCTTTCGCACGCGAGGAACACCCATGCCGGTCATCGAGGTCCGCCACCCCCTGGTCAAGCACAAGATCGGCCTGATGCGCGAAGGCGAGATCAGTACCAAGAAATTCCGCGAACTGACCGCCGAAATCGCCCGCCTGCTGACTTACGAGGCCTGCAGCGATTTCGAACTGGAGAAGGTCACCATCGACGGCTGGGCTGGGCCGGTCGAGATCGACCAGATCAAGGGCAAGAAGGTCACCGTCGTGCCCATCCTGCGGGCCGGCCTCGGCATGCTGGACGGGGTGCTCGACCTGATCCCCAACGCCAAGGTCAGCGTCGTCGGCATTGCCCGCAATCACGACACGCTGATGCCCGAGCCCTATTTCGAACGCTTCGTCGGCCAGCTCGACGAGCGCCTGGCGATGATCATCGATCCCATGCTGGCCACCGGCGGCTCGCTGATCGCCACCATCGACATGTTGAAGCGCAACGGCTGCAAGCACATCAAGGCGCTCGTCCTGGTCGCGGCGCCGGAAGGCATCGCGGCGCTGGCGGCGGCGCATCCCGACGTTCAGATCTATACCGCCGCCGTGGATAGCCATTTGAATGAAATCGGCTACATCATCCCGGGCCTCGGCGACGCCGGCGACAAGATTTTCGGTACCAAGGAAGCTTGAGGATGGCGCAAGAACCCGTCTGGCGCACCGCCCTCTCCGGTGCGCAAATCCTTTTCGTCGCCTTCGGCGCCACCGTGCTGGTGCCGCTGCTCACCGGCCTCAACCCCAGTCTCGCGCTCCTCGGCGCCGGCATCGGCACGCTGATTTTCCAGATCTGCACCAAGCGCCAGGTGCCGATATACCTGGGTTCCAGCTTCGCCTTCATCGCACCGGTGATCTATTCGGTACAGACCTGGGGAACGCCGGCGACGCTCGGCGCCCTGGCCTCGGCCAGTTTCTTCTATTACGTCGCGGCCGGGCTGGTGAAATGGCGCGGCGTCGGCTTCATCCACCGGTTGTTGCCACCCGTCGTCATCGGCCCGGTGGTCATGGTCATCGGCCTTGGCCTGGCCCAGGTTGCAGTCGGCATGGCGACCGGTAAGGCTGGCGACGCGCAGGTCGTGCCTTACGAAACGGCAATCGCGATTGCCGCGATTTCGCTGCTCGCCACGATGCTGACGGCGATCCGCGCCAAGGGCCTGCTCAAGCTGGTGCCCATCCTGATCGGCGTCGCCGTCGGCTATGTCGTTTCGCTGTTTGCCGGCATCGTCGATTTCGCCAAGGTGCAGGAGGCCGCCTGGATCGCGCTGCCAGAATTCGGCAAGCCGGAGTTCAACCTGGCCGCCATCCTCTTCATGATCCCGGTCGCCATCGCGCCCATCGTCGAACACGTCGGCGGCATCCTCGCCATCGGTTCAGTTGCCGGCAAGGATTACACCGAAAGCCCCGGCCTGCACCGCACCCTGCTCGGCGATGGTCTGGCGGTCAACGTCGTCGGCCTGTTCGGCGGCCCACCAGTTACCACTTACGGCGAAGTCACCGGTGCCGTCATGCTGACCCACAACACCAACCCCGCGATCATGACCTGGGCCGCCGGCTTCGCCATCCTGATGGCTTTCGTCGGCAAGTTCGGCGCCCTGCTGCAGACCATCCCGTTGCCGGTCATGGGCGGCATCATGGTGCTGCTCTTCGGCTCGATCGCCGGTATCGGCCTCAAGACGCTGATGGACGCCAGGGTGAATCTCTCCAGCGCCCGCAACCTATGCATCGTCTCGGTCACCCTGGTCACCGGCATCGGCGGTCTGGCCGTACAGATCGGCAATTTCTCGCTGCAGGGCATCAGCCTCTGTGGCGTGCTCGCCGTGCTGCTCAATCTATTGCTACCGAACGAGCCCGCCAGGCAGGATTAAGCGCTACGCCCCCCCCCGAAGGCCAAGCCTCCGGGGGGGCGTGCAAGCGCCTAGCTAGACTTCCATCACCGGGCTGTCCGGCGCATCCGGATGCCCGAGGTAGTCCGAGGTCGTCACCTCATAACGACTGGCCACCACGACCTCGTGGCCGCTGCTGTCCTTCTCCTTGATTTCGGCACGGATAATCCGGAATCGGACATAAACGCATTCATCAATCGGGAAGCGCCGCTCCTGCTGCTCGCCCAGCGAGCCATCGGGCTGGAATACGACCGAAGTAGACGTGACCTCCCCTCTTTCCACCGTGGCGGAGCGCCCTTTCCCTGAACTGTCGCTGCCACGCAGCACGATCGCTCCGACGACATGGCTCGGAAAATACAGGTTGACCGGAATACGCTTGGCGCTGCCCTGCAGGCTGCCGAGCAGGGGTACGACTTCAAGCTCGCCGACCCGCGCCACATCAATGCTGACACTGGCTGTCCATTCGCCGCAAGCAGCACCACCGGCCGGCCGCTGAACGGTCTGGGCGGTGCCGCGGTAGGTGAAGCGCACCGCATCCGCTCCGATCACCCGTACCCGGACGGTTTCGCTCGGTGGCGGACAACTTGCGGTCGCCCTGATTGACGACGGCGCGGAAACGATACGCGGATCGGCCACGACGACAACGGACATGACTGCTGTCGTCACACCGCCGCGGTCGGCAATCTCGAGCGCATAGCTTCCCGGCTCAAGGGGAGGCAAGGCGACGCTGACCGTACTTGAACGGACGCAGGAAGCCGGGCCTCCCGAAACGGAAACGCGCCCGGGAAAACGTTGTCCGCCACCACCGATTGCGGTCACTCGCAACTCGGGCGGGGCGCTGACACAGGTCGCCTGAAGGGTGAGCGTAGCCTGATCACAGGCCGGGAGCGGCGTCGTCGGCGATAGTGCAACGATATCCGGGGGCAATAGTGCACAGGTACTGGCCGAGCCGTCACGATGGCCGGTTGCCGAAGCTGTCACCGTTACCTGCCCGCAACTCGTGCCGACGGCGACCGGAAAAGCCGCCTCATTGTCGCCAGGCGGAATGGTCACGCTGGCGGGAATGACCAGGCCGGACGCCGGATTGGCCGTGAGCGACACCGTCAGGCCAGCACTTGGCGCACCGCAGGAAATGCGCAGACTGCCCTGCCCCGGCATGGCGGCCGAGACTTCGGACGGCAGACCAAGTACCAGGCGGGCAAAACGTTCGACACGCAACTCTTGTGTTTCGCGTACCGAACAGACATTGCCAGCGAGGTCGCGCCCCTCGACGCGCAGCACGTAACTGGCCGACTGCTGCAGGCGTTCGTCGAGTACGCCGGAAAAGGACAGGCCCGACCGGAGAGCTGCGCCATCCCGCAGCAGCGTCACGCGGATCAGCGACTCGCGCCCAACGCAGACCTTGGGATCGACCTGCCAGGCCAGGCGCACATCGGTACAAGCTTCGCGTTCGATGGTTGTGCCGGCCAGAACACCGTCCGCCGAAAAATGCAGGATATCCGGCCCGATCACCGTAATTTCGCCAGCCCTTTGCCAGAGCTTGGTCATGTCCTTGATCAGGATGCCAATGGCCTTGCCCGGATCGATGATCGGGATGCGCAGTGCTTCGCGGCAGGCATCGAAGGCGCCAATCGGCGGTGCCCAGTTCGTCGCCCATCCCCATTCGATAGCCGCGCAGCCAGGAGCGAGACCGCTTACCTCGCCCTCTATGCGATTCGCCGTCCATTTGGTGATCGTGACCGGCCTGCCGCCGACACTGAGCGTCCAGCTTTCCGGCTTGCCGAAGCCGACATTGGGCGAGTTCAGGCTGAAAGCGAATCTCCCCGCCGCCTGGTTGGCGCAAATAACTGCTGGCTCGGCAACGCCGCCCGGCGGGCTGCGTTTGGGCAGGTCCGGCAGCGGCAGCAACTCCTGCTGAAAATTGAAGGAGCAATGCAGCCAGGCCTGATTGGCCGGATCGAGCCATTGCGATAGCGGCGGACGCCGTGGCCAAATGATCCCGCTATCGATATCGGGCAAGGGAAATGGCAACGGCGGTTCATGAAAGGATGGACCGTCGGCAAAGATTTTGACCAATCCGCCGGGCTCCCCGCTGTAGCCAAGCACTTCGACCGACCAGCGGGCGATCGTGGCGAAGCCTTCCAGACCAAGGCCGCCAGTTTCGAATCCGCGTGCAGCCCGAACGACACGGGTGATCGCCTCGGCCCGGCGCAGGTAGGCGGAGATGGCGCGGGCCACGGCTGTCCTGTCTCCACCCGAGGCAACCCAAGCAGCCAGGAGCGGTGCCCCCGGAGAACTGAGCCCCAGCACCTCGCCAACAAAGGCCTTGCGTGAAGGACGCGCCACCTTTTCTCCCGGCCAGGGCATCTCGGAGGCCAGCAGTTCGAGATAGCTCTCGGGAGCGGCATCGCCGGCAAGGAAACCGCGTGCCTGCGCTTCGAGTTGCGCAAGGTCATCCACGCCCGAGGCAAAACGGCGTGCCGCTTCGCGATCGATCAGTTTCTCGCCGACGGCCTTCGAGAAAGCCAACCAGGTCCGCTGGCTGTCCTCCCGCCCGAGCACGCTGCCCTCGACCGGGGATCCCGCCGCGCCGAGCGAAGTGTCGATTTGTCTTGCCCAATCCTTCGGCGGCAAGGCGCCGCAACCGCAATCCTGTTTTTCCGGCTTTTTTGCCATGGTCGTCTCCTCGAAGGTCATGCAAAATTCATCCTAGCCCCTTGCGGAGCGAGCGGCCATATCGCTTTCAGCCTAAGCCATTGGGCATGGCCAAATGCCGAGAACCGCTATAATTCACGAGGCTCCGAAGGCCGCCGGCTGAGCACTTCGGGAATTCCGGAACATCCCCTTTCATTCGAGAAACCGCATGCGCCATTCGACCCTCGCCCTCGCCCTTTTCATGTCCGGCCTTGCCATGGCCGCCGGCCCGCAAGACAACAGCCAGGAGCGCTTCGAGAAGCGTTTCCGCGCCGCCGACAAGGACCGGAATGGCAGCCTTTCCCGCGATGAGGCCTACGCCGAATTCCCGCGTGCCCCCGAATATTTCGACCAAATCGACAGCAACAAGGACGGTCAGGTCAGCTTGGCGGAAGTGAAGAAGGCCATGCAGAAGCGCGTCGACGCGGCGCTGGCCGCCAGCGGCAGCAATGGCAAGTACGCGCTACCGCAATCTTCTGGCACCGCCAGCATGCCGAACGCCGAAGCCGGCGTGCAGCCGGCCTTCGCCAGCAAGCAGGAAGCGGCCCGCGCCCATCGCTACGATTACTACGAATCGCTCGCCGAGACGCAGGATGCCGCCCGCAAGCGCAACGAGCCGACAATGCCGACGCTGATGCAGAAGAGCTTCTGACCGCGCGCGATACGCCGGTTTGTTTCGCAAAATCCGCATCCTCATCCTGCTCCTGGCGCTGGCCACCGTCGGCCTCGGCGCTTGGCGCGCCAACAGCCGGCTGACGGCCTGGGAACACACCATCCACGTCGCGATCTACCCGATCGCGGCGGACGATTCGCCGGCCACCGCCCGTTTCATCCGCGAACTGGACAACGAATCCTTCGCCGACATCGGGCAGTGGCTGCAGGATGAAACACGGCGCCATGGGCGCAGCGTGCTGCAGCCGGTCGGTATACGGCTGGGGCCGGTAATCAACGAACAACCACCGTTGCCCCCGTCCCAGGCCAGTGCCCTGGATGCGATCTTCTGGAGCCTGAAATTGCGCTGGTGGGCCTCGCAGCATGACCGGATCGACGGGCCGAAGCCGAATGTCCGTCTTTTCGTGCTCTTCCACGATCCCGAGCGGAACGGTGCAGTGCCGCACTCGACCGGCCTGAGCAAGGGGCAGCTCGGCCTCATCCACGCTTACGCCAGCCGCCTGCAGCGCCGGCCGAACAGCGTCGTCATCGCCCACGAACTGCTGCATACCTTTGGCGCCACCGACAAATACGATCTCGCCACCCGCCAGCCCCTTTACCCCCAGGGCTACGCCGAGCCACAACGCGAACCACGGCTGCCGCAGGCGATGGCCGAAATCATGGGCGGCCGGATACCGCTCGACGACCATCAGGCCGAGATGCCGGACAGCCTGGCCGACACCCTGATCGGCCACGAGACGGCACGCGAAATCGGCCTGCTGCACTAGGCCATCAGGCCGGCCAGCCCCGCAGGCACCTGGGCCGCACGCAGCGAGCGGCTATAATCTTTCCCCCGCAACGTTGCCCTGCGCCCCGTGTCCGCCCGAAAAATCCTGCTGTCTCTCCCCGCGCTGCCCAAACCGGGTGCCCGCCTCGACCTGCCGCCGCTCGCCGGCTCCGCCGACGCCCTGGCCCTGGCTGAACTGGCGGGCCGCAATACCGGCCGCACCCTGGCCGTCGTCGCCGCCAGCGCCGCCGATGCGCAACGCCTGCTCGACGAAATCCCGTGGTTCGACCCGGCACTCAAGGTCCGCCTGCTGCCGGACTGGGAAACCCTGCCCTACGACCATTTCTCGCCGCACCAGGATCTCGTCTCCGAGCGCCTGGCGACCTTGTGGGCCGTCCTGCAGGGCGAAGTGGACATCCTGCTAGTGCCGGCCTCGACCGCCGTCAACCGGCTGGCGCCGCCGGAATTCATGGCGGCCTACACCTTCGCTTTCAAGAAGGGGCAGAAGCTCGATGCCGAGAAATTCCGCAGCCAGGTGACGCTGGCCGGCTACGCCCATGTCACGCAAGTCGTCTCGCCCGGCGAATACTCGATTCGCGGCGGGCTGATCGACCTCTTCCCGATGGGCTCGCAACTGCCCTACCGGCTCGACCTCTTCGACGACGAGATCGAGAGCATCAAGACCTTCGACGTCGATACCCAACGCACGGTCTATCCGGTGCCTGAAGTCCGCCTGCTGCCGGCCCGCGAATTCCCGATGGACGACAAGGGCCGCACCCATTTCCGCCAGGCCTTCCGCGAGCGTTTCGAGGGCGACCCGGCCAAATCGGGTATCTACAAGGACATTTCGACCGGCATCGCCAGCGCCGGCATCGAGTACTACCTGCCGCTGTTCTTCGATGCAACGGCAACAATCTTCGACTACCTGCCGAAGGATGCGCTTTTCGTCACGCACGGAGACGCTCCGGCCGCCATCGCCGCCTTCTGGGCCGACACCCGTTCGCGCTACAACCTGCTGCAGGGCGACAAGGCACGGCCGCTGCTGGCGCCTGATGAACTCTTCCTGACCGACGAGGCCTTCTTTACCGCTGCCAAGGGCTATGGCCGCTTGGCGCTCGACCGCAAGGGCGGGGAAATCGGCAAGTTGCCCGGCGTCGCCGTCGACCGCCGCAGCGAAGACCCGCTGGGCGCCCTCAAGGCCCATCTGGCGGCCTTTTCCGGCCGCGTGCTGCTGGTCGCCGAAACCGCCGGTCGGCGTGAAACGCTGGCCGCCATGTTCGCGGAACATGGCCTCAAGCCTGAAGCCAGTGCCGATCTTGCCGCCTTCCTTTCAGGCGACACCCGGCTGGCGCTCGGCATCGGCCCCCTGCAGGCCGGCTTCGCGCTCGAAGCCGGGGCCGAAAAGCTTGCCTTCATCACCGAAACCGAGCTCTTCGCCGGTTCGCCGCGCCGTACCCGGCGCGAAGCTGCCAAGAAAGCCACGTTCGACAACTGGCTCAAGGACCTGACCGAACTCAAGGTCGGCGACCCGGTGGTCCATGAAAGCCACGGCATCGGCCGCTACCGGGGCCTCGTGCGCATGGACCTCGGCCTCGGCGAGCAAGAGTTCCTTGAACTGCACTACGCCAACGAAGCCAAGCTCTTCGTGCCGGTGGCACAACTGCACGTCATCTCGCGCTACTCGGGCGCCGATCCGGAAGCCGCCCCGCTGCACACGCTCGGTTCCGGCCAATGGGAAAAGGCCAAGCGCAAGGCCGCCGAGCAGGCCCGCGATACCGCCGCCGAACTGCTCACCCTGTACGCCGCCCGCGCCGCCCGCCAGGGCCACGCCTTCAGCTTCTCGGAAAACGACTACGAGGCCTTCGCCGACGGCTTCGGCTTCGAGGAAACCAACGACCAGGCGCAGGCCATCGCCGCGGTGATCGAAGACATGCGTTCCGGCAAGCCGATGGACCGCCTAGTCTGCGGCGACGTCGGCTTCGGCAAGACCGAAGTCGCGCTGCGCGCCGCCTTCTGTGCGGTGGCCGGCGGTAAGCAGGTGGCGGTGCTCTGCCCGACCACCCTGCTCTGCGAACAGCATTACCAGACCTTCGTCGACCGCTTTGCCGACTGGCCGGTCAAGGTGGCCGAAATCTCCCGCTTCAAGACCGCCAAGGAATCGGCGCAAGCCTTGCAGGAACTGGCCGATGGCAAGATCGACATCATCATCGGCACGCACAAGCTGATCGGCAAGGACGTCAAGTTCAACCGTCTCGGCCTCGTCATCATCGACGAGGAACACCGTTTCGGCGTACGCCAGAAGGAAACGCTGAAGGCGATGCGCGCCGAGGTCGATGTGCTGACCCTGACCGCGACACCAATTCCGCGCACGCTGGCGATGAGCATGGAAGGCCTGCGCGATTTCTCGGTGATCGCCACGGCGCCGCAGAAGCGCCTCGCCATCAAGACCTTCGTCAGCAAGTTCTCCGACGGCATCATCCGTGAAGCCGTGCTGCGCGAACTGAAGCGCGGCGGCCAGGTGTACTTCCTGCATAACGAAGTCGACACCATCGACAACATGCGGGAAAAGCTCGAAAAGCTGGTCCCCGAGGCGCGCATCGTGATCGGCCACGGCCAGATGAACGAGCGCGAGCTGGAAAAGGTGATGCGCGACTTCACCGGCCAGCGCGCCAACCTGCTGCTGTGCACGACCATCATCGAGACCGGCATCGACAATCCGCACGCCAACACCATCCTGATCAACCGTTCGGAGAAATTTGGCCTCGCCCAGTTGCACCAGCTGCGCGGCCGCGTCGGCCGTTCGCACCACCAGGCCTATGCCTACCTGCTAGTGCAGGACGAAAAGGCGATGACCAAGCAGGCGAAGATGCGCCTCGAGGCCATCCAAGCCATGGAAGAACTGGGCTCCGGCTTCTTCCTCGCCATGCACGACCTGGAAATCCGCGGCGCCGGCGAAGTGCTCGGCGACAACCAGTCGGGCGAGATGCAGGAAGTCGGCTTCAACCTGTACGCCGACATGCTCAACCGTGCCGTCGCCGCCCTCAAGCAGGGCAAGCATCTCGCCGCCAACGACCTGACCCAGCCGCTCGGCATCGGCACTGAGATCAACCTGCGCACGCCAGCCCTGCTGCCCGACGCCTACTGCCCGGACGTTCACGAGCGCCTGACGCTCTACAAGCGCTTGGCGAATTGCGAGGCGAACGAGGAGATCGATGCCCTGCAGGAAGAACTGATCGACCGCTTCGGCGAACTGCCGCTCCAGGGCCAGTCGCTCCTTGCCACCCACCGCCTGCGCCTGTTGGTCAAGCCCCTGCTGATCCAGAAGCTCGATGCCACCAACGACCAGGTGACCATCCAGTTCAGCCCGGAATTCACCAAGAATCCGCCGATCGAGCCGATCAAGATCATCAATCTGATCCAGAAAAACCGCAGCTACAAGCTGGCCGGACAGGATAAAATTTCCCTTCTACGCCACTGCCCGACCCTGAACGACAAGGTTGCCGCAGTCAAAGACATGATTCGCCAGCTGAGCAACTGACCATGACGACACACCACATCGAGAACATCAACGTGACCGCCTTCGACGACATGCCGACGCCGGAGCAAATTCACGCCAGCCTGCCGCTTTCCGAGAAGGCCGCCAAGACCGTGACGCACGGCCGCAACCTGCTGCACAAGATTCTCGATCGCAAGGATCCGCGCATCTTCGTTGTCGTCGGCCCCTGCTCCATCCACGATCCGGTGGCCGGCCTCGACTATGCCCATCGGCTCAAGAAACTATCCGATGAAGTCGGCGACACCATTCAACTGATCATGCGCGTCTATTTCGAAAAGCCGCGCACCACGGTCGGCTGGAAGGGCTACATCAACGACCCGTTCATGGACGACAGCTTCCGCATCGACGTCGGCATGGCCAAGGCCCGCGAATTCCTGCTCCAGATCGCCGAAATCGGCCTGCCCACCGGCACCGAGGCGCTCGACCCGAATTCGCCGCAATACTACGGCGACCTCATCACCTGGACGGCGATCGGCGCCCGTACCACCGAATCGCAGACCCATCGCGAGATGTCCTCCGGCCTCTCGACGCCAGTCGGCTTCAAGAACGGCACCAGCGGCGACCTCGGTGTGGCGATCAACGCCATCCTTTCCGCCTCCAAGCCGCACTCCTTCCTCGGCCTGACCAACCAGGGCCGCGTCGCCGTCGTCCGCACCAAGGGCAACAGCTACGGCCACATCGTCCTGCGCGGCGGTGACGGCCGCCCGAACTACGACACCGTCTCCATCTCGATGGTCGAACAGGCGCTGACCAAGGCCAAGCTGCCGCACAACATCGTCGTCGACTGCTCGCATGCCAACAGCTTCAAGAAGCCGGAACTGCAGCCGCTGGTCATGGCCGACGTGGTCAATCAGATACGCCTCGGCAACAAGTCGCTGGTCGGCATGATGATCGAATCCAACATCGAAGCCGGCAACCAGTCGATTCCGGCCGACCTGTCGCAGCTCAAGTACGGCTGCTCGGTCACCGACGGCTGCGTGGATTGGGCGACGACCGAGAAGATGATCCGCGATGCGGCCGTGCTGCTGCGGGATGTGCTCCCCGAACGCGTTTCCTGAGTGGCATAGATGAATCTGGTCGTCCAGGGTGGCGCCCTGCCCACCTTCCTGCTTGAAAAAATTGTCGCGGCGACTGGCGCCAGAGCCGTTGAACCGCGTCCGCCGCAGGTCGTTCGCTTGGCTGGGGCAAGTCGCACGCCTGAATTCGATGCGCTGATTCCGCTGATCGAAGCGGAAAAGCTGGACTGGGTCTTTGTCGAACCCGGCCGCAAGCTCTCCGATTTCGGCCTGATCTGCTTCGACATGGATTCGACGCTGATCACCATCGAGTGCATCGATGAGCTGGCCGATTTCGCCGGCAAGAAGGCGGAGGTCTCGGAAGTCACCGAAGCCGCCATGCGTGGCGAGATCGACTACCGGGAAAGCCTGCGCCGCCGTCTGGCCTTGCTGGCCGGGCTGGACGCCCGCGTCCTGGCGCGCGTCTATGGCGAGCGCCTTCTGCTCTCGCCCGGCGCCCGTGAATTGCTCGAAGCCGCGCAGAATGCCGGCCTGCGCACCGCCATCCTTTCCGGCGGCTTCACCTACTTCACGGAACGCCTGCGCATCGAGCTGGGCTTCGACTTCGCTACCTCGAACGAACTGGAAATCGCCGGCGGCAAGCTGACCGGCAAGGTCGTCGGCGACATCGTCGATGCCGCCGCCAAGGCGCACCATATCGCCCGACTGACCGATGAACTCGGCTTGCGCAAGGAGCAGGTCATCGCCTGCGGCGACGGAGCCAACGACCTGCTGATGATGGCCCAGGCCGGCTTGTCGGTTGCCTTCCGCGCCAAGCCGGCAACCCGCGCCAAAGCCGACGTCGCAATCAACTTCGGCGGCCTCGACGCCCTGCTCAACCTGTTCGACTGAGCGAAAGTCCCGTCAGATTTCCGGGCACCACACTTTGGCCGGGGCAAGCTTTTCATAAGCGGCATTGGCCGACAGGAAAACCTCCCCGGACAAGGCCCCCCAGAGTGCCGATTTCATCAGGCGGTCCTGTACCGGACCCCGGACTTCAGCCAGGTGCATCCGGATACCGCGCTCAGCCAGGTCGTGATTGAGTTCGGCAAAGACTTCGGCAGCGGTGGTGTCCATCAGATTGACGCCGCTCATCACCAGTACCAGATCGCGCGTCCCGGCGGCGCGCTCGAGTTCCTGGCCGAGCCGTTGCTCGACCGCCCCGAGATTGCCGAAGAAAAGGCGCTCGTCGATCCGGAGAAACAGCACGCCAGGCAAGGTTTCAACGGCGTAGCGGGCGACATTGCGGAAATGCTCGGTACCGGGAACCCGCCCGACCACCGCGATATGCGGCGTACTGACGCGGAAGAGCAAGGTCGCCATGGACAGCACGATCCCCATGCCGATTCCCGCCTCCAACCCGAACAGCAGGACGCCACCCGCCGTACACAGGAGCGCGAGGGCATCGGCGCGATCATAGGCCCAGGCCAGACGCAAGGCGCGCAGGTCGATCATGGAGAGCGCCGCCATGATGATGCTGGCTGCCAGCACGGCTAGCGGCAAGCGTTCGAACCATTGCGACGCCCCGGCCACGACGCCGATCATGGCGATGGCCGAGACAATGCTGGAAAGCGGCGTCTGAGCCCCGGCCGCGACATTGATCGCCGAGCGTGAAGTACCGCCGCCGACCGGCATGCCACCATAGAAGGCAGCCACAACATTGGCGGCACCAAGGCCGAGCAATTCGGCGTTGGCATCGATACGCTCGCGCCGCTTGATCGCCAGGGCCTGGGCCATGGTGATGCCCTGCACCATGCCGATCAGGGTCATCACGAACGCGGGACGGAGCAGACTTTGCGTCGACTCCAGGCTTGGCAGGAAGAAGTTGAAATCAGGCAGGCCGGAAACCACAGTGCCAACCACCGCCACGCCATGCCGACGGTCGAGATCGAAGGCGACAACGACCGCCATACCGCCCAGGACCACGATCAGCGGCATCAGGCGAACGATGAAGGCAGCCCGCGCGGCACTCATTCCTGCCTTGACCAGCCAGCCGCTGAGCGCCAGGCGAACAATGGCGAGGACGAACAACGCCGAAAGACCAATTGCCAGCGTTGGGCCATGGCTTTCGATCAGACGGTGAAGGATATCCAGCAGGACCTCACCGCTGTTTCCACCGCGCGGTGAAAAGCCGACCAGGTATTTGAGCTGACTGATGACAATGAGGACCGCCGACCCCGAAATGAAGCCGCTGATGACCGGGCGACTGAGTAATTGCGACAGGAAGCCCAAACGGAGCAGGCCGCAGGCAAACAGCATGAATCCGGAGAGCAAGGAGAGCACGGCGGCCAGGACGGCGTATTCGGGGGTTGCCGGCGTAGCGATCGGGCTGAGCACCGAATAGGTCATGATCGAGGTAATCGCCACCGGTCCGACGGCCTGGACCATGCTGCTGCCCAGCAGGGCATAGGCGATCACGGGAAAGATGCTGACGTAGAGGCCGAGTTGCGGCGGCAGGCCGGCCAGCAGCGCGTAGGCCAGGCTTTGCGGAATGACCAGGATGGTGACGATCAGCCCGGCGGCCAGATCGGCCCCGAGTTTATCCTTGGGGTAAGGCTGAAGCCATTCGGGAATGAGCCGGTGCAAGGCGGACATGGGGATCATTCACCCCGCAGGACAGGGGCAATCTGCTGAACAGGCCGCAGTATCGGCCGCCGGGCCGGGCGGCGTCAATCGCGGGTGCTGTTCAGTGGAGGTCGACGGCGTGCAGTTTGAGGAGGTCGAGCGGGACGATTTCGAGGGCAGCCTGGTTGGTTGCGTTCAGCGAAACCCGTGGCGCCTTACCCGCCTTGTAGGCTTCAAGCCAGCGCGCGGCGCAGAGACACCAGCGCTGGCCGGTCTGCAAGCCAGGAAAGCCGTACTCCGGACGCGGCGTGCTGAGGTCGTTGCCCCGTTCCTTCGAGAATTCGAGGAAATCCGCGGTCAGGACGACACAGACGGTATGACTACCCAAATCTTCCTCGGAGGTATTGCAGCAGCCGTCACGGAAAAAGCCGGTCAGCGGACGGTCCGAGCAGTTCAGCAAAGGCCCGCCCAGCACATTCAGCTGGCTGCCGCGCCCCGGGAAATCGCGGGTTTTCATGGCTGCGGGCTCAGGAAACCTCGTCGATCCAGGCTTGCTGGATCGCTTCGAGAATCTTCTCGCCACAGTGCTTGGGATCGTCGTTGAATCCCGGCAAGGCCATCACCCAGTCGCGCAGATCGACGAAATTGAGCTTGAGCGGATCCTTGTCCGGATGCGCCTCAGAAAGCTCGATGGCGATATCGTTGATGTCGGTCCATTTCATTTGCGGTGACCCTCCTTCGCCATGTTGATGCTGTATTTGGGAATCTCGACGACCAGCGGCGTCTTGCCGACAATGGCCTGGCAGCCCAGGCGCGAGTTCGGTTCCAGACCCCAGGCCTTGTCCAGCAGGTCTTCCTCTTCCTCTTCGGCCGGCGCCAGCGAGTTGAAGCCTTCGCGAACGATCACGTGGCAGGTCGTGCAGGCGCAGGACATCTCGCAGGCGTGATCGAGTTCGACGCCATTCTCCAGCAAAGTCTCACAGATGGACTTGCCCTCTTCCGCCTCGATGACGGCGCCGTCGGGACAGTTTTCGACGTGCGGCAGGACGATCAGTTGCGTCATGCGTCTTCTCCCATTTTGATGTCGTCGACCTTGCGGCCGGACAGCACTTTCTTGATGCTCTGATCCATGCGGCGATGGGCGAACGCCTGCGTCTCGTAGCCGAGGTCGTCCATCGCGATGTTGATCAGGCGGCGGTTGTCGCCGGCCATGGTTTCGCGCAGCTTGTCGATGGTGGCGACGATCTTGGCCATTTCGGCTTCGTTGAGCAGGTGCGGGTCTTCCTTGAGCGCCGCCTCGGTCGCCTCGATCATGCGCAGGGCCTCAACCTGGGCTTCCTTGAGCGCGCGGCTCATCGCATCGTCCTTGGCGTGCTCCATCGAATCCTTGAGCATGCCGGCGATCTCATCGTCGGACAGGCCGTAGGACGGCTTGACGGTGACACTGGCTTCGACGCCGGTCGTCTGCTCGCGGGCCGCAACCGACAGCAGGCCATCGGCGTCAACCTGAAAAGTGACGCGGATGCGCGCCGCCCCGGCCACCATTGGCGGAATGCCGCGTAGTTCGAAACGGGCCAGCGAGCGGCAGTCGGACACCAGTTCGCGTTCGCCCTGAACGACGTGAATCGCCATCGCCGTCTGGCCGTCCTTGAACGTGGTGAACTCCTGGGCACGCGCGGTCGGGATGGTGGCGTTGCGCGGAATGACCTTCTCGGTCAGGCCGCCCATGGTCTCGAGGCCGAGCGACAGCGGAATGACGTCGAGCAGGAGCCAGTCGTCCTTGCCGGTCTTGTTGCCGACCAGCAGGTTGGCCTGGGTCGCGGCACCGAGGGCGACCACCTTGTCCGGATCGAGGTTGGTCAGCGGGTCCTGGCGGAAGAAATCGCCCACCGCCTTCTGGATCTGCGGCATGCGCGTCGCGCCGCCGACCATGACCACGCCCTTGATGTCCTCGGCACGCAGGCCGGCGTCGCGCAGGGCCTTCTTGACCGGCTGCAGCGTTTTCGAAACCAGCGTCTGGGTGATGCCGGCGAAAGTCGCGACGTCAAGCTTGACGTCGACCATCTCGCCACTGGAGAGGCGTGCCGTGATCGGCGCCTCCGGATTGTTGGTCAGGAATTCCTTGGCCTCGCGGCAGCGCATCATGAGCAGCCGGCCGTCTTCCGGCGAGAGGGGCTGCAGCTTGGCCTGCTCGATCACCCAGCAGAAGATGCGGTGGTCGAAATCGGCGCCACCCAGCGCCGAATCGCCACCGGTGGACATGACCTCGAAAACGCCCTTGGTCAGCTTGAGGATGGAAATGTCGAAAGTGCCGCCACCGAGGTCGTAGACGGCGTAGACGCCCTCCGCTGCATTGTCCAGGCCGTAGGCGATGGCGGCGGCGGTCGGTTCGTTGAGCAGGCGCAACACGTTGAGGCCGGCCAGGCGGGCAGCATCCTTGGTCGCCTGGCGCTGGGCGTCGTCGAAATAGGCGGGCACGGTAATGACGGCACCGACCAGGTCGCCGGCCAGGGCGATCTCGGCACGTTCCTTGAGGCTTTTGAGAATCTCGGCCGAGACCTCGACCGGGCTCTTGATGCCAGCGACGGTCCTGACCTTGACCATGCCCGGCGCCTCGATGAAATCGTAGGGCATCGACTCGACATGGGCGATGTCCCTGAGGCCGCGCCCCATGAAGCGTTTGACCGAGACGATGGTGTTGCGCGGGTCGATCGCCTGCTTGGTCTGGGCGTCGTAGCCGACTTCGGTGCTATGGTCGGCGTGGTAGCGCACGACGGAAGGCAGCAACGGGCGCCCCTGCTCATCGTTGAGACAGACGGCCATGCCGCTGCGCACGGTGGCGACCAGGGAGTTGGTCGTGCCGAGGTCGATGCCGATTGCGAGCTTGTGCTCGTGCGGTGCCGCCGACTCACCCGGTTCGGCGATTTGAAACAGAGCCATTGTTATTCTTCCAGCGACGCCAGCGCGTCGTCGATTTCGTGCAAAAGTTTTTCCAGGAACATCAGGCGGCGCACCCGATCCGTGGCCTGAGCATGATCGCCAGCCGCATCGAGCAACTCGCCAAGTTCGTCGTAACGGGCCTTGATGTCGTTGCGCAGGCGGTTGTGCAGATGTTCGAGTTCATGATGATCGCCGCCGTCACGGGCCTCCATGACGGCTTCCCGCCACTCCATCTGCTCCATCAGGAAGTCGGCCGGCATCGCGGTATTGCTTTCCGCCTGGATGTCGTGGCCGGCCAGATGCAACAGGTACTTGGCCCGTTCCAGCGGCTTCTTCAGCGTCTGGTAAGCCTCGTTGGCGTGCGTCGCCCATTGCATCGACAAGCGGCGCTCGGCTTCGCCGGCGTGGGCGAAGCGGTCCGGATGCACCTGGGCCTGGATGTCGCGGTAGCGCGAATCGAGATCGGAGAGATCGAGCCGGAAACCGCGGTTCAATCCGAACAGGGAGAAATGATCGGCCCGAAAATCCATCAGACGTTGAACGATTCGCCGCAGCCGCACTGGTCCTTGACGTTCGGGTTGTTGAACT
>JAEUOD010000111.1 GCA_016791065.1 Dechloromonas sp.
GCCCAGCAGCTCATGCACGGCAAAGTGTCACCGGTGCATCACAAGGATATTGGGGTCTTCCGCGGCCTGCCGAATCCGCTGACCTGCACCCGCTACCACTCGCTGGCCATCGAGCGTGCCAGCCTGCCGGATTGCCTGGAGATCACTGCCTGGACCGATGACGGCGAGATCATGGGCGTACGTCACAAGACCCTGGCCGTCGAAGGCGTCCAGTTCCATCCTGAATCGATCCTGACCGAGCGCGGTCACGACCTGCTCAAGAACTTCCTCCTCGATGGAGGCAATGCCCACCGGGAGGCCGCATGATCACTCCGCAACAAGCCCTGCAACGGACGGTCGAGCATCGCGAGATCTTCCATGACGAAATGCTGCACCTGATGCGCGAGATCATGGCCGGCAACGTATCGCCGGTCATGACGGCAGCGATCCTGACCGGCCTGCGTGTCAAGAAGGAAACCATCGGCGAGATTTCCGCCGCCGCCAAGGTCATGCGCGAACTGGTCACCCCGGTCGTTTTGCCCTATGACCGGAATTTCGTTGATATCGTCGGTACCGGTGGTGATGCCGCCAACACTTTCAATATTTCCACGGCCTCGGCCTTTGTCATCGCCGCTTGCGGTGCCAAGGTCGCCAAGCACGGCGGGCGCGGCGTCTCCTCCAGTTCCGGCAGCGCCGATGTGCTCGAGGCGCTTGGCGTCAATATCATGCTCAAGCCCGAGCAAGTGGCCGAGTCGGTTGCGGCGACCGGCATCGGCTTCATGTTTGCGCCCAATCATCATGGTGCGATGAAGAACGTTGCGCCGATCCGCCGCGAAATGGGCGTCCGTACCATCTTCAACATCCTCGGCCCGTTGACCAACCCGGCCGGCGCGCCCAATACCCTGATGGGCGTGTTTCACCCGGATCTCGTCGGCATCCAGGTCCGCGTCATGCGCGAACTGGGGGCGGAGCACGTCATGGTGGTGTATGGCAAGGACGGGCTCGACGAGATTTCGCTCGGCGCCGCGACCATGGTCGGCGAACTCAAGGACGGCAAGATTTCCGAATATGAAATCCACCCCGAGGACTTCGGCCTGCAGATGGTGTCGAACCGCAATATCAAGGTGGCGAATGCCGAGGAGTCGCGCGACGTGCTGCTGGGCGCGCTGGAGAACAAGCCGGGCGCTGCGCGTGAAATCGTTTGCCTGAATGCCGGCGCGGCGCTCTATACGGCCAATCTGGCGAACAGCATCGGCGACGGTATCGCCAAGGCGCGCGAGGCCATCGCCAACGGTTCGGCGCGCGCCAAGGTCGATCAATTCGTCATCTTTACCCGGCAATTCGCATGAGCGACATTCTCTACAAGATCATCGCCACCAAGCGCGAGGAAGTGGCAGCAGCGCAAGGCATCCTGCCGTTTGAGGCGGTCGAGGCGGAGGCCAGGGCGCAACCGGCGCCGCGCGATTTCGTCGGCGCCATTCGCACCAAGATTGCAGCCGGCCAGGCGGCCGTGATTGCCGAGATCAAAAAGGCCAGTCCGTCCAAAGGCGTCATCCGCCCGGATTTTCGTCCGGCCGACATTGCTTCCAGTTATGCAGCCCATGGCGCCGCCTGCCTGTCGGTGCTGACCGATAGAGAATATTTCCAGGGGGCGCCGGAATACCTCAAGGCAGCGCGTGCCGCCTGTGAACTCCCGGTGCTGCGCAAGGATTTCATGATCGACCGCTATCAGGTGGCCGAGGCGCGGGCGATGGGGGCCGATTGCATCCTCCTCATCGCGGCCGCCCTGGATTTGACGGAAATGCAGGTCCTGGAGAAGCAAGCCATGGATTACGGCATGGCCGTGCTGGTCGAGGTGCATAACGGTGACGAACTCGAAGCCGCCTTGCAATTGAAAACGCCGTTGCTCGGCATCAACAATCGCAACTTGCGGACCTTCGAGGTGACGCTGAATACAACACTCGGTCTGCTCGATCGCATTCCTGCCGATCGTGTCGTGGTGACCGAGAGTGGCATCCTGGCCCCGCGGGATGTCGCATTGATGCGCCAGAACCATGTCGATGCCTTCCTGGTCGGCGAAGCATTCATGCGGGCACCGGAGCCCGGTGTCGAATTGTCGAGACTGTTTGTCTGAGGCGTGTTGCGCCGAAACAACAAAGGTGGCTCTATTGTGCAACTTGCCGCAAACACTGGTTGCGAGGCCAAATCCCCTTTGCGACAATCAGGTCCAACTTCTCAATCCGAGAGGTAAAGCTTAATCGGCTCGCAAAAGTTGATTAAAAACTAACCACTAAGGAGATTTTCTGATGCAAAAGAAGATTATCGCTCTGGCCGTCGCTGGCCTGGCTTCTACCGCTGCTTTCGCACAAACCAACGTGACCATCTACGGTTCCGTTGATGCTGGCTACACCCATCGTTGGGATGCCGAGCACCGTGGTACCGGCGTTCACACCCGTTCTTCCATCGACACCGGCGGTTCCGCTGGCAACCGCCTGGGTTTCAAGGGCGTTGAAGATCTGGGCAACGGCCTGAAGGCTGTCTTCCTGCTCGAGCAAGGCTTCAACTTCGACAACGGCACCCTGAACCAAGGTGGTCGTGTTTACGGTCGTCAAGCCTACGCTGGCCTGACCGGTGGTTTCGGTACCGCCATCGCTGGTCGCCTCTACACCCCGTACTGGTCCCTGACCTCTGGTGCTGATCCGTTTGCCGCCGGTACCGTTGGCGAAATGCGTAACGTTTTCAGCGCTGGTACCGGTCTGACCGGCCTGCTGGATCCGGTTCGTGTTGACAGCGCTGTCGCTTACGTTTCCCCGAACTTCGGCGGCTTCGACCTGACCGTTGCCTACTCCAACAACACCAACCTGAGCGATGGTACTGCTCAGGAAGACCTGGGTGACAACGCCAAGAACAACACCGTCTACGCCCTGTTGGCCAAGTACGCCGCTGGTCCGGTGATGGTTGGCTTCAACGTTCACCGTATCGCTGTTGGCTCTGCTGTTGCTAACACCACCGCCAAGTCGGTTGACAACTACACCGTGGCCGGTACCTTCGACGCCAAGGTTGTCAAGCTGCACGCTCTGGCCATGTACAACCAGATCGACACCAGCACCGTCAAGGGTGACTTCAGCGGCAGCAACTACATGGTCGGCGCCACCGTGCCGCTCGGCAAGTTTGCTCTGAAGACCTCGGTCACCTACTCTGACTTCAACGGTCAGCAAGCCAGCACCCTGAAGGGCCAGGCTACCCAGTACGCTATCGGTGCTGACTACGCCCTGTCCAAGCGTACCAACCTGTACACCGCCTACTCGCTGATCGACTCGCAAGACGCTCGTGCCAGCTCGATCATGGGTACGACCGATGCTTCCAACAGCGGTCTGGCTGCTACGGGTAACCCGTACCAGCAAGGCTTCACGATGGGCCTGCGTCACCAGTTCTAATCTGACTTAGTCAGTTAGTACGAAAAACAGGCGCTTCGGCGCCTGTTTTGTTTTGTGCTGAAGACAACTGAATGCACATTGCAGCCAAAATAAAACCCGGCACCTGGCCGGGTTTTATTTGTTTGGAGCGCGCTCGGAGTTAGTCGATCAAAATCATGTTGTCCCGGTGAATGATCTCGGGTTCATCGACATAGCCGAGCAATGCTTCCATTTCCGGCGTGGATTTGCGTGCGATCAGGCGTCCTTCACCGCTGCCGTAATTGACCAGGCCGCGGGCGACCTGAGTTCCCTTGCCGTCGAGGCAGGCGACGGCCGCGCCCCGTTCGAATTCGCCTTCGATGCTGATGACGCCAATGGGTAGCAGGCTTTTCCCTGATTTCAGCGCGCTAACGGCGCCATCGTCCAGAATCAGGCTGCCGGCCAGTTGCAGGTGATCGGCCAGCCATTGTTTGCGCGCTGCCAGAGGTTGGGTACGCGAGACGAGCAGGGTGCCGACCGCTTCGCCATTGGCGAGGCGGATGATGGGGTCGATTTCGCGTCCGCTGGCGATGGCGGTATGGGCGCCGCTGCGGGCGGCGCGCTTGGCGGCGATGACCTTGGTGATCATGCCGCCGGTGCCGACGCGCGTGCCAGCACCGCCGGCCATCGCTTCGAGCGACTCGTCGCCGGCGGCGGCTTCAGAGATCAAAGTGGCGTTCGGGTCTTTGCGAGGATCGGCAGTGAATAATCCGATCTGGTCGGTCAGGATGATCAGTGCATCGGCTTCGATCAGATTGGCGACCAGTGCGCCCAGCGTGTCATTGTCGCCGAACTTGATTTCGTCCGTAACGACCGTGTCATTCTCATTGATGATTGGCACGACGCCGAGTTCGAGAAGTGTGGTCAGCGTCGAGCGGGCATTCAGGTAACGCTTACGATCGGCGAGATCGTCGTGAGTCAGCAGAATCTGAGCGGTATGCAGGCCGTATTTGGCGAATGCACCTTCATAAACCTGCACAAGTCCCATTTGCCCGACGGCAGCGGCAGCCTGCAATTCATGAACCGATTTCGGGCGCTTGCTCCAGCCCAGGCGCTGCATGCCGCAGGCAATGGCGCCGGAGGAAACGAGCACGACTTGCTTGCCCTGCTGGCGCAGGACGCTGATCTGACGGGCCCAGTCGTCGATGGCGGCGAGGTCGAGTCCAGCGCCGTTGTTGGTGACGAGTGCCGAGCCGACTTTGACAACGAGGCGCTGGGCCGTGGCAAGGCGGGTCTTGTTCATGATTCCTGAATGTCTTCGTTCAAATCATCGTCGGTTTCGTCAGCGACTTCCGGGCGGGCCATCTGTTCGAGCGCTTCGTGAATGGCGTAGATCAGGGGCTTGGTACCCTCGCCGTTGATCGCCGCAATCGGAAAGTAAGGGCCATCGTATTTCGTGGCCTTCTTGTAGGCCTTGAGGAAGTCCTTGATCGCCTTCTCGCGATCTTCCTCGGGAATCAGGTCGAGTTTGTTGAGGACCAGCCAGCGCGGCTTGTTGGCGAGTTCCGGGTCGTGCTTGATGAGTTCGCCGACGATGGCCTTGGCATCGCGGACCGGGTCGGCATCGGGATCGATCGGTGCGATATCGACGAGGTGCAGCAGGATGCGCGTGCGCTGCAGGTGCTTGAGGAAGCGGATGCCGAGGCCGGCGCCGTCGGCGGCGCCCTCGATCAGGCCGGGTACGTCGGCGACGACGAAGCTTTTCTCGTCATCGACGCGGACCACGCCGAGGTTGGGGTGTAGCGTGGTGAAGGGGTAGTCGGCGACCTTGGGGCGTGCCGAGGAAATGGCTCGGATCAAGGTGCTCTTGCCGGCGTTGGGCAGGCCGAGCAGGCCGACGTCGGCCAGGACGCGCAATTCCAGGCGCAGTTCGTATTCCTCGCCCTGTTCGCCGTTGGTCTTCTGGCGCGGGGCGCGGTTGGTCGAGGACTTGAAGTGCAGGTTGCCGAGGCCACCCTTGCCGCCCTTGGCGATCAGGATTTTCTGATCGTGCTCGGAAAGGTCGGCGAGAATCTCGTCGGTGTTCTGGTTGTAGATCACCGTGCCAACCGGCATGCGCAGGATGATGTCGTCGCCGCCAGCGCCATACTGGTCGGCGCCGCCACCGTTTTCACCGCGCTTGCCGATGAATTTCCGGGTGTAGCGGTAATCGACCAGGGTGTTGATATTGCGATCGGCGATGACGTAGATGCTGCCACCACGGCCGCCGTCGCCACCGTTCGGGCCGCCCATCGGAATGTATTTTTCGCGACGGAACGTGGCGGCGCCGTTACCGCCGTCGCCCGCCTTGACGTAGATTTTGGCTTCGTCGATGAATTTCATGTTCCGCCTCTAGAAAGTAAAAAGCCCTATCCGGCGGATAGGGCTTTGTGGTCCCGCCGGGCCGAAATTATTCGGCGGCCGGGACGATGGTGACGACGCGACGCTTCTTTTCGCCCTTGATGGCGAACTGGACGACGCCGTCCTTCAGTGCGAACAGGGTGTGATCCTTGCCGCAGCCAACGTTCTCGCCCGGGTGGAATTCGGTGCCACGCTGACGAACGATGATGTTGCCAGCCAGGACGAATTGACCGCCGTAGCGCTTGACGCCCAGTCGCTGGGCTTGTGAGTCGCGGCCGTTACGTGAACTACCGCCAGCTTTTTTGTGTGCCATTTAATGAGCTCCTTGTCTGAACTTAGGCAGCGATCGTGTCGATGCGCAGTTCGGTGTAGTTCTGACGATGGCCCTGACGCTTCTGGTAATGCTTGCGACGACGCATCTTGAAGATCTTGACCTTGTCGTGGCGGCCGTGGGAAACCACGGTGCACTTGACGGTGGCGCCAGCA
>JAEUOD010000196.1 GCA_016791065.1 Dechloromonas sp.
CGCCCGAACTCGTGGCGGCTCGATGCGTTGCCATGCTGGCTTTCCAGCCAGGGCAACATGGCCGCCAGCACCGCCGGGTCGAGCGGCGTGGTGGCGTTGTGGTCGAGATAGACGGGCGCGAACATGAAACGCTCAGATAACGGCAGCCGCTTTTTCCCGCCCTGCCCGGCTGCGCGACGGAGGCAGCGGACGCTTGTCTTCAAGCACGGCAGCCTGCCCAGCCAGCTTGAGCTTTTGCCGCGACACGAGCTCGGCCAGGGATACCGACGCCAGATAGTCGTACATCTTGGAATTGAGGGTGGACCAGAGGTCGTGCGTCATGCAGCGGTGTTCGTCGTGACAGTTTTCCCGACCACCGCATTGCGTCGCATCGAGTTGCTCGTCGACGGCGCGAATGATGTCGGCGACCGACACCTGGTCGAGCGAACGGGCAATGCAGTAACCACCGCCGGGGCCGCGCACGCTATCGACCAGCTTGTGGCGACGCAGCTTGCCGAACAGCTGTTCAAGGTAAGACAAGGAAATCTTCTGGCGCTCGCTGACGCTGGCCAGCGCGACCGGTCCGTCCTCGCCACGCAGAGCGAGGTCGATCATGGCGGTGACGGCGAAACGTCCTTTGGTGGTCAAACGCATTGCTGCTCTCCTGCTAATAACCCAGTATTACGCTCAACTATATAGAATCCACAGCAAATCAGTCAACTATTTAGTCAACCATTTTGCTCAGGTATTTGGGATCAAACTCGTCGGCAGCCAGCACTTCCTTGTCGCACTTCACACCCTGCGCTTCCAATTCCTTGAGCAACGAGGCGAGACGGCGGTCGGTTTCGGCCGCGTGGTCGAGCAGGCCGTGGATCGCCTTGGCCAGCGGGTCATCCTGGTCACGGCCAACGGCATAGGCGGAAAAGCCCATTTTCTCGGCCTGAGCCTGGCGCTGCTTGCCCTGCTCCGAGTTGTCGAGCACGCGCGCCGGATTGCCGACGGCGGTGGCACCGGCCGGCACGGCCTTGGTGACCACGGCATTGGAGCCGACCTTGGCGCCGGCCGAAATGGTGATCGGGCCGAGCACCTTGGCGCCGGCACCGATCACGACGCCACTCTCCAGCGTCGGATGGCGCTTGCCCTTGTTCCATGAGGTACCGCCCAGCGTGACGCCGTGGTACAGCGTGACATCGTCGTGGATCTCGGCGGTTTCACCGATCACGACGCCCATGCCGTGGTCAATGAAGAAACGGCGGCCGATGGTGGCCCCGGGGTGAATCTCGATGCCGGTCAGGAAACGGGAGACATGCGCGGTGAAGCGGGCCAGCCAGCGCAGGCGATGCCCCCACAACCAGTGGGCGACGCGGTGCAGGATCAGGGCGTGAATGCCGGGATAGCAGGTGAGCACCTCCCAGAACGAGCGGGCCGCCGGGTCGCGGTCGAAGACCGCACGGATATCCTCGCGCAGATTCCGGAACATGAAGCAGACTCTCCCTTTTCGAACGAGGGAGAATTCTAAAATACTCGACTGAATTTGTCAGCTATTTCCCAAAGGGAGGCGCAAGCTTCTGATTTATAATCGCGCGCTGCCTTGCCCGCCTTCCGAGAAAGTGTTTTCACAATGTCCCGCCGTATTCTCCTGATTGCCGCCAGCGTCACCCTGCTCCTCGGCGCCTGCGCCACGCCCGCGCCGGTCGCGGAAGGCAACATCCGGGGCGACTACCGCTTCACGGAGAAGTACCTGCGCTGGCTGATCGACCGCGAAATGACGCGGGACGAGATTACCGGCCTGAGCATTGCTCTGATCGACGATCAGCAGGTCGTCTGGCAACAAGGCTTCGGCTATGCCGATCTCGAAAACAAGCTTCCTGCCACACCAGACACAGTCTACCGCGCCGGCTCGATCGCCAAGGTATTCACCGCCGCCGCCGCCATGCAACTGGCCGAACAAGGCAAGATCGACATCGACCAGCCCCTTTCCGCGGCCCTGCCCGCGTTCTCGATCAAGACGCGCTTTCCGGAAGCCGGCCCGGTGACGCCGCGCAACGTGATGACGCATCACTCCGGCCTCCCCTCGAACTTCTTCGACGGTCTGTTCGTGCGCAACCCGGGGCGTTTCGAACTCGTGGTCGACAAGCTGCGCGACGAACACCTTTCTTTCCCGCCGAATTACGTTTTCTCTTATTCCAATCTCGGCATGGCGCTGCTCGGCGCCACGGTCCAGAAAGTCAGCGGCGAGCCGTTCGACGACTACATGGAGCGCCACTTCTTCCAGCCGCTGGGCATGACGCAGAGCAGCTTCGCACCGCGCCCGATCGCCAAGGCCTACGACCAGCACAAGGAAATCGAAGTCTTCTCGCTGCGCGACATGCCGGCCGCCAACCTGCTCAGCAGCGCCAGCGACCTCAGCCAGTTCGTCAAGATGCAGTTCGCCGATGGCAAATACGGCCAGCACCAGATTCTCTCGCCAGCCACGGTACGCGAGATGGTGCGCATCCAGAACAAGGATTTCCCGCTGACCTTCCAGCAGTACGTCGGGCTCGGCTGGATGATGAGCGGCGTCGAAGTGCCCGGTGGCGGCCCGGTCGCCAGCCATGGCGGCTCCCTGCCCGACTCGCACAGCATGATGGCCATCCTGCCCGAGCATAAACTCGGTGTCGTCATCCTTTCCAATTCGATGACCTCGGCCGTTGCGGTAACCCGAATTGCCTCCGAAGCCCTCAAGCTGATGCTGGAATCCAAGACCGGCATCCGCCAGGCGCCCGAGCCGGTCGTCCGTTCTCCAGAGAGGAAACCGACGCCCGAGGAATTGCGCTTTTTCAACGGCCATTTCGACACCCTGGTCGGCCTCGCCAAGGTGTCGACCGCCGACGGCAAGATCGACGCCAACGCGGTCGGCCATCATTTCCAGCTCGTGCCGCACGAAGACGGCCTGTTCACGCTGAAATACAAGGTATTCGGCATGTTCCCGGTCAATGTCGGTGCCTTCGAGGACATCCGCCTGTCGTCGGTCAAGGTGGGCGGCAAGCAGATCATCGTCGGCCGCATTGGCGGCGAATCGTTGATGTTCGGGCAGAAACTCGATCCGACCAGCATCCCGGAAACCTTCCTGCAACGCATCGGCCGCTACGAAATCCTCAACAAGATCGACGGCCCGACGCCGAACCATATCGTGCTGCGCGAAGACGATGGCATTCTGGTTGGCGAGATGCGCTTCCCGGAAAAGCCCGAACTGCTGCTGCGCATCGGCTTCCAGCCGATTTCCGACAACGAGGCGGTGACCGCCGGCCTGGGCAGCGGCCGCGGCGACACCCTGCGCCTTTACCATGATGGCGACGAAGAACGCCTGGGCTTCTCGGGGCTGCAACTGCGCAAGAAACTGAACTGAACCATGGAATCACTGCACCACGAACTCAAGGTCTTCCTGATCGAAACGATGAACCTGGAAGACATTTCACCCGAGGATATCGACAGCGATGCCCTGCTTTTCTCGGAAGACGGCCTCGGCCTGGACTCGATCGACGCTCTGGAACTGGTCCTGGCGCTGAAGAAGAAATACGGCGTCGTGCTCGAAGCCAACGACGAGAAATCGCGCGAGCACCTCCGATCGATCGCCACGTTGGCCACCTTGGTCAGTGGAAGTCGCGGCTGACCGTTTCCAGCCGGCCGAGCCAGGCCGACAGATCGACCAGGCGCTTGGCGACCAGGTGCACGACCTCACCTTCCTTCTGCAACTGTCCGTAAACGCCCATCAGGCTTGAGCCAAGCAGTTCGCGGCGTTGTTTTTCGACAAGTTGCGGATGGACAACCACATTGACCAGCCCGGTTTCGTCCTCCAGTGTCACGAAGACGATGCCGGTCGCCGTGCCCGGCCGCTGGCGGCCGACGACGATGCCGGCGGCGCGAATCAGCGCCCGCTGGCCGGCCTCGCGCAGTGCTGTCGCGGTCACGAAGCGGCGTTCGGCAAGCTGCCTTCGCAGCAGCGTCAGCGGATGCCGGCGCAGGCTCAGGCCGAGGCTGCGGTAATCGGCGACGAGATTCTCGCCTTCATTCGGTGCGGCCAGCGCAACCGCGACCTCTTCGATCGGCTGCGCCGCGAACAGGTCGCCCTGTACCACGGCCGCCGTTGCCGCCCAGGCCGCCTGCCGGCGATGGCCGGTCAGGCTGCGCAAGGCATCGGCTGAAGCCAGCAAATCGAGATCGCGGCGCTGCAAGGCGCTCCGGGCCGCCAGATCCGACACCCCGGCGAACGGCCGCTGCCATCGTGCAGCCACGATGCGCTCGGCCACCGCCTGCGACAGGCCGGAAATTTCACGCATCCCCAGGCGCACGGCTTCGTTTTCGTCGATCCGGCTATCCCAGTCACTGGCTGTCACATCCGGCGGCAGGACCATGACCCCATGGCGCTGCGCATCCTGGACCAGCATCGAGGGCGAATAAAAGCCCATCGGCTGGCTGTTGAGCAGGCCGCAGAGAAAGACTTGCGGATGATGGCGCTTGAGCCAGGCCGAGGCATAGACGAGCAGCGCAAAACTGGCGGCGTGGCTTTCGGGGAAGCCGTACTCACCAAAGCCCTGGATCTGCGCGATGATGCGCCGGGCAAAACTCTCCGGTAACTGATTCTTCGCCATGCCGGCGAGCAACTTCTGCTCGAAGGGCTCCAGTCCCCCCTTGCGCTTCCAGGCGGCCATCGCCCGCCGTAGCTGGTCGGCTTCGCCCGGCGTGAAATCGGCGGCGACGATGGCCAGTTGCATGACCTGCTCCTGAAAGATCGGGACGCCGCAGGTGCGCGCCAGAACGGCATCGACGGCCGGCGAGATGGCTTCTACCCGCTCCTTGCGCTGCCGTCGCTTGAGGTAGGGATGCACCATGTCGCCCTGGATCGGCCCCGGCCGAACCAGCGCCACCTCGACCACCAGATCGTAATACTTGCGCGGCCGCAAGCGCGGCAGCATGGCCATCTGCGCCCGCGACTCGACCTGGAAGACACCCATGCTGTCGGCGGCGCAGAGCATGTCGTAGGTCGCGGCATCGCCCTCGGGAATCTGGTGCAGTTCGAGCGGCCGACCGCAGCGCTCGGAAACCATGGCCAGCATGCGGCGCAAGGCGGAAAGCATGCCGAGCGCGAGCACATCGACCTTCATCAGGCCGACCGCATCGAGATCGTCCTTGTCCCACTGGATCACCGTGCGCTCCGGCATCGCCGTGTTCTCGACCGGCACCAAGCGGGCCAGCGGTCCGCGCGACATGACGAAACCGCCGACATGCTGCGTCAGGTGGCGCGGAAAGCCGCGCAATTGGCCGGCGATCCACAACCATTTTTCGACGCGCGGCGAAGCCGGATCCAGCCCCTGCTCGGCGAAGCGCTCGGGCAACTGCTCGCGCTTGTCCCACCAGGCCAGCGAGGCAGTCAGCGCGTCGATGCGGGCCATGTCGAAACCGAGGGCCCGACCGGCATCGCGCAATGCGCCTTTGGTCCGGTAGGTGATCAGCGCGGCGGCGAGTGCCGTGCGTTCGCGGCCGTATTTGCCGTAGATGTAGGCAATGACCTCATCGCGCCGCTCGTGCTCGAAATCGACGTCGATATCCGGCGGCTCGCCGCGTTCCTTCGAGATGAAGCGCTCGAAGAGCATGCCCGAACGTTCAGGATTGACCTCGGTAATGCCGAGCGCGAAGCAGACCGTCGAATTGGCCGCTGAGCCCCGTCCCTGACAGAGGATGCCGACGCTGCGGGCAAAGCAGACGATGTCGTAGACAGTCAGGAAATAGGCTTCGTACTGCAGTTCGGCGACCAGTTTCAGTTCATGTTCGATGCGCTGGCGTACATCAGCCGGCAGCGCATCCGGATAGCGGCGCAACAGGCCGCGCTCGGTTTCGTGGCGTAGCCAGGAAGTCGGTGTATGGCCGAGCGGGACGATCTCTTCCGGATACTCGTAGCGCAGTTCGTCGAGCGAAAATGCGCACTGCTCGGCGATCTTCAGGGTTTCGGCCAGCAAGGCGGGCGGATAGAGGCGCGACAGACGCAGGCGCGTGCGCAGATGGCGTTCGGCATTGGGAAAGAGCGCATAGCCGGCGGCAAAGACCGTGGTTTTCAGGCGCAGCGCGGTCAGCACATCCTGTACCGGCCGCCTCGACTTGGCATGCATATGCACATCGCCGGCCGCCACCAGCGGCAGGCCGCAGGCTTCACCCAGGGCCTGCAGAGCGGCCAGCTTCGCGGCGTCGTCCGGACCGGCATGCAGTTCGACGGCAATCCAGAGTCGTCCGGGAAAGCGCTCGGCCAGCCAACGCCCATCGCTTGCCGAGGCGTTCTCACCAGGCACCCAGAGCACCAGGCAATCGGGCACGGCACCGTTCGGCGAGATGGCATTGAGATCGTGCCGCTGCAGGGTGTAACTCCCCTTCTCCGCCCGTCGCCGGGCCAGCGTGATGAGGGCTGAGAGGTTGCCGTAGCCTTCGCGGTTGGCGGCCAGGAAAACCAGCTTCAGGCCATCGATCGTCGTCATCTCGCTGCCGGCAATCAGTTTTAGCCCGTAGCCTTTTGCTGCTTGGTGGGCGCGCACGATACCGGCCAGCGAACACTCGTCGGTCAGCGCCAGGGCCCGGTAGCCCTGCTGCACGGCTTGTTCGATCAATTCATCCGGATGCGAGGCGCCGCGCAGGAAGCTGAAGTTGGAGAGGCAATGCAGCTCGGCGTAGTCAGGCAAAGAGGCCATGCAGATACCAGCCTTGTGCGTCGCGGAAGATCCAGGCCCATTGTCCGCGTGGATTGCAGGCGACGAAATAATCTCGGCGCAGGTCGCCGCTGGCCTCGGTCTCGCCCTCATCCCACCAGCCGCTTTCCAGGCGCTCGGGACGGCTCATCAGTTGCAGCGGACCATGCCAGCGCGGCACGCCGGAGCGCTCGACGAGCGGTTCGGGTTCGGGCAGCAGCCAGAGCGGCCGCCGCCCGGCGAGTTCTGCCGGCAATGGCGTGGATGCAGACAAAGCCTGTGGATCGTGCAGGTGGGTGGCGCATTCCGGACGATGATCGGCCTGCAGCCCGACGCTCCGGACCGCCGCCTCGCCCAGCCGGGCGCGCAAGCGTTCGAGGCAGGCAGTACGCCCCTCGCCGGCCGGCGCCGTAGAGAAAAGCGCACCACTGTCGCCGGGGCAGGCCACGACCTCATCGGCGCGCAAACCGATGGCTTCGACCGGCGCCGCCAGTTGCAGGCGGGCCAGATGTTCGCGCAGCAGGCGCAGCAAACGTCCTTCGTCGGCGCTGGGTTCGCCCAGGCGCAAGGGCAACTCACTGTGCGAGCCGTCGTCGTGCGTCAGTTGCAGGGAGCAGTTGCGGACCAGGCGCTGGCGAGCGCGCAGCCAGCCGCTCAGGGCCGACAGCAGCCGCTGACCGGCAAAAGCCAGTGCCTCGGCATGCTCGACCCGTGATGGCAGTTCGAGGCGCTCGGCAAAGCGTTCGGGGAAGACGAAGGCAAGCTGGGGGTCGGGCATTTCCCCGCGCGCACGGAGCCAGTCGTCGACGGAGGTATTGCCGAGGCGTCGGCGCAGGCCGGATGATGGTAGGCGGCCAAGATCCCCGAGGCGGCGCAGCCCGAATGCTTCCAGCCGGGCAAGCACCTCTGCCGACCAGCCCACCATACTGCAGGGCAGTTGGTCCAGCGCCGCCCGCGAAGCGGCATCGTCGGCACAGATTGCAGCCATACCGGCCCGGGCCAGCCAATAGGCGGCAAGCGGCGTCGGTGCGGCCGCCCAGCGCACGCTGTAGTTCTGCTCGTCACAACCCGCCAGTGCAGCATCGACGATGGCCTGGGCATTACCGAACAGGCGCAGGCAACCACCGATATCGAGGAGCAAGGCATCAGGTGCCCGCAGGCTGACGGTCGGCGTGAAACGGCCAGCCCAACAGGCTAGCGCCGACAGCGCCTGCGCCTCGCGCCCGGCATCCCGCTCACAGGCCACCAGGCCGGGCAGCAGGCCAAGCGCGGTGGAGAGCTTCTGACCGGTTTGCACTCCGGCCCCGGCGGCAACGGCATCGCAGGCCAGTACTTTCCCACGCGCGACAATGGCACTAGGCGAGTGCCACAGAGGCAAGGCTTCGAGCGGCAGTAGCGGAAAATGCAGGGCCAGCCACAACACGCTGAGTTCTCCCGGGACGTTGAATCGACAGAGCCAATGGCCGCGATGCCGGGCGACCACGGCGTTTCAGAATGCGTACCGCCAGTCCGGCAGGATCAGGGGCCAGAAGCAGTCGCAGCGGCGCTGGCGATGGCGAGGTGGCAGCACCTGCAGTACGCCAGAGGCCGGCGAAAACCGGACGACCTTCGACAGCAAGCTGCAGGCGGCGCAAGGCCCGGGCATCGATCTCGGCACCGGGCCAGGCCAACACGCCGGCAAAGCCACCGCAGGCCAGCAACTGCTCCAGACACCATGGGGTCTGGCGCTCGGCACGGATGACGATCAAGCGCTCCGGCACCAGGCCGGCCGCCGCCCATGCCGGCGCATGCGGCAGCCAGGGCGGACCGACCAGGGCGAGCCAGCCGCCTTCTGCCGACAGACGGGCGAGCGCCGGCAAGAGCAGGCTCAGCTCACCGAAACCCTTGCCGTCGGCAAGAAATTCGACGAGATTGCCGCGCGGCCAGCCGCCGCCGGGCAGTTCGGCATCGAGTTCAGGATGACCGCTGGGGATGGCCGGCGCCGTCAGGCTGGCCAGCGTATCGCCGCGCCAGACATCGCCCCGGGCCAGCACCTCCGCCAGGGCGAGCGGCGACGGCGCGGTATTCATGACAAGGTGCTGATTGCCCCGCGGATGAGGCCGACAGCGATCCCCTCAATGGCAAACTCGACTTCGGCCGGATTGACAATGATCGGCTCGAAATCGGGGTTTTCGGCGATCAGTTCGATCAGGCCGTTGTGCCGCTTCAGGCGTTTGACGGTGACATCTTCGGCGACGCGGGCGACGACGATCTGGCCGTCGCGCGCTTCCACTGTCTTGTGCACGGCGAGCAGGTCGCCGTCGAAAATGCCGACATCGATCATCGAGAGGCCGCGCACCCGCAGCAGGTAGTCGGCACGGGGGTTGAACAGCTGGGCATCGAGCGCGTAGCGACCCTGGACGTTTTCGACCGCAAGAATGGGCGAACCGGCAGCAACGCTGCCGATCAACGGCAGGCCGAGCTGCTCGACAAGGCGGATACCGCGCGCCGAGCCGGGCTCGAGGGTGATAGCCCCCTTCTTGGCCAACGCCTTGAGATGATCCTCGGCCGCATTGGGTGAAGCGAAGCCGAAGGCGTGAGAGATTTCCATCCGCGTCGGCGGCGCGCCGAGCACCTCCAGGGTGTTGCGAATGAAGTCGAGAATTTCCTGCTGACGTGGCGTGAGTTTCATGGCCTGCTCCACTATTTGCCGATGACTGTATTTTTATACAGCCACCAGCAAATAGCAAGCAGTGCCGTCAACGCGTTACGGTTTCGGAAAATTCGTGGATGACATCGACGACGCGGGTTGCGCCATCACGCATCTGCTTGATCGCCTTGCCGGCACTGTTGGCCAGATCGACGCCCTTGCCGACCTCGGCCAGGCCATTGTTCATGCTCGCCGTCACCGAGCCAGTCTCGCTCTGGATCGTCTTGATCATGTTGGCGATTTCGCTGGTCGAATTGCCGGTGCGCTCGGCCAGCTTGCGCACCTCGTCGGCGACGACGGCAAAGCCACGCCCCGACTCGCCGGCCCGCGCCGCCTCAATCGCGGCGTTGAGCGCCAGCAGGTTGGTCTGGTCGGCGATCTCGCGGATGGTATTGACGATGGAGGTAATCTTCGTCGTCTGCTCGCCAAGCGTATCGACCAGAGCCGCCGATTCGCCGACGATATGAGAGATGCACTGCATCTTGTCGACGGTCTCGAGGATGATCTTCTCGCCGGACTGCGAAACTTCCTTCGTTTCGAGCGCCACCTGATAAGCCAGTTCGGCACTTTGCTGCTCGGCCTGGTGACGTTTTACGCGCTCGGTGATATCGGCCGCGAATTTGACAACCTTGAGCGGCTTGCCATCCGGCCCGAAAACCGGGTTGTAGGAGGCTTCGAGCCAGATTTCGCGCTTCTGCCGGTCAAGGCGCAGATATTGACCGGCCGTGAATTCACCGCGTCCAAGACGGTTCCAGAAATCAGCGTAATCGGCACTCCTGGCCAGATCGTCGGTACAGAACATCCGGTGATGGCGGCCGATGATCTCGTTGGCCGAATAGCCCACGGTGCGCAAAAAATTATCGTTGGCGCGCAAGATATTGCCGTTCAGGTCGAACTCGATGACCGCCATCGAACGCTCGATGGCCTGCACCATGGCCCGCTGGCGAGCCGCTTCATCGACCTGGGCGGTGACGTCTGAGGCAAATTTGACGACCTTGGCGACACGGCCACCGGCATCGAGTACCGGGTTGTAGGTAGCTTCGAGCCAGACTTCGCGTCCGCTCTTGTGAACGCGTTTGATGGTGCCGCGGAAGAATTCGCCCTGGCGCAGGCACCCCCAGAGATCGAGGTATTCCCGGCTGCTCCGGAAAGCCTCTTCGCAGAGGACGCGGTGATGCTGGCCGACTAGTTCGCTGGCCGCGTACCCCATGGTCTGGCAGAAATTGGCATTGGCGGCGAGCACGATGCCGTCGAGATCGAACTCGATGACGGCCAGCGATCGATCAAGCGCTTTCTGGAGGGCTTGACCAGACAACAGTTCGGCTTCAAGCGAAGCGATTTTTTCTTTGTATTTGCTGCCGCCAAACATGGAAACCCCTCCGAAAATGGAATATCAGGGGAATCTAACCAAGCTGGCAAGAATACTCAAGTCGCCCGTCAGGCGGGCAAATCCACCCCTTTGAGCTTGCGATACATGTCAACCGCATAAGAATCCGTCATTCCCGCCACGAAATCAGCCACCTGTAGCAAACGGACGTAGGGATCGGCATCCGGCTCCCCGGCGTGGCCAAGAAACTGGGAGGGCAATAATTTGAGCAGCATGCGTTCGCGTGTCGTGAAACGGGCATGCCCTGCCCTCGCCTCGACCGCGTTGGTGAACAGGCCGAGCAGCGCGCCAAGCACCTCGAAGCCAGCGGTTTCGATCTCCAGCGCGGGCCGTGCCGTGTAGATGATTTCCTTGGCCAACTTGAGGATGGCTTGCAAGGGATGGGCAATCGGCGACTGTTCAAGCAGTTCGTCGTCGAAATTGCCGGCAAGGATCGCCGCCTCGTTTTCGAGGAAAACCGCTGCGGCGCTTTCCAGCAGTCGGCCGATGGCCTTGGCACGCAGGTATTCGAGACGTTCCTTAGGATCGTGCAGCCGATCGAGTCGGCTGCCATTGATCGTATTGCCGGCCAGATCGGCAAGCAGGCATTCGGCATCCTTGTAGGGCACGAAGCCAAGACGGGCGGCGTCCTCGAGATCGACGATCAGGTAGCAGGTATCGTCGGCCACCTCGACCAGGAAAGCCAGTGGATGGCGCCGCCAGGCCGATCCCGGAATGCGTTCGACCAAGCCGGTGGCCCGCGCCACCTGCGCGAAGTTGGCGGCATCCTGCTGGAAGAAGCCGAATTTCTTGCCGCTCTTGCCGTCGATTTCTTCGGCCAGGTGCGAGGGACGCGGGTATTTGGTAAAGGTCGCCAGCACGGCGCTGGTCAGTTGCAGCCCGCCCGGATTGGCCGGGCTTTGCAGCCGGGAAACGATGCGAAAGCCCTGGGCATTGCCCTCGTAGCGCTCAAAATCCGCCTTCTGCGCTGGCGTGAAGGGATGGCGTTCAAGCAGTCCCGAGGTACGGAACCATTCGCGGATGGCATCTTCACCCGCATGTCCGAAGGGCGGATTGCCGATGTCGTGGGCCAGGCAGGCAGCGGCAACGATCGCCCCGAAATCGCCTGACTCGACATCCTTGAGGCCATGCCGCGCAATGATCTCGCGGCCAACCACGGCACCGAGCGAACGCCCGACACAGCTGACTTCCAGGCTGTGGGTCAGGCGCGTGCGGACGTAATCGCTCTTGGAAAGCGGAAAGACCTGGGTCTTGTCCTTCATCCGCCGGAATGCGGAGGTGAAGACGATGCGGTCGTAATCCTGCTGAAAGGCCGTGCGCTCGGGCGTTCCCGGAGCCTTGCCAGCGCCGATGCGCTCAGCCGAGAGCAGTGTTTCCCAGGTTTTTTTCTTGTTGCCCATGCCCGATCCGGAAGCGGTTGCGATGGGCGGCGAGTTTACTCCGCTTCGAGCACGGCCCGCACGTTATCGGGAATCGCCGCCGACTTTCCGGTCTGCGTGTCCATCCAGACGATTTTGGCAGCACCTTCGGCATACAACTCGCCATCAATCAGCATCTCGACATGGCTCTGCACGCTCGAACGTCCCGGGTGCCCGACATAGGTCCGCACCTCGACCATGCCCGGATAGTTCATCGGCTTGAGAAAGGTGCAACTGGCGTTGATGATCACCGGCCCCGTTCCGCCCGGCCGCACCGGGACACCCATTTCCTCGATCCACTCAACGCGCGCCTGCTCCATGTAGCGGAAATAGACGGTATTGTTCACATGGCCATAGGCATCCATGTCGCCCCAGCGGATGGGCATTTTCGTCACGTATATCAGTTTCTTCCTGTGTTCCATCACACCACTCTTTTTGGGGGGTTGCGGGTTGTCGAATCCTTTTCCATACTGTACCGTATTGTTTACAGCGCAACAATAAATTAAATCAAGGAGACATGATGCAGCGCGAAGCCATGGAATTTGACGTCGTCATCGTTGGCGGCGGGCCGGCCGGCCTGGCCTCGGCCATTCGTCTGAAACAACGGGCCGCCGAGCAAGGCACGGACGTCAATGTCTGCCTGATCGAGAAAGGGGCCGAGATCGGCGCCCACATCCTCTCCGGCGCCGTCATGGACCCGCGCGCCCTGACCGAACTGCTGCCCAACTGGCAGGCCGATGGCGCCCCGCTCAACGCCCCGGTCTGCGAGGATCGCTTCTTCATCCTTTCCGAAACCGGCGCCACCAAGGTACCGAACAGCCTGCTGCCCAAGTGCTTCCATAACGAAGGCAACTACGTCATCTCGCTCGGCAACGTCTGCCGCTGGCTCGGCGAACAGGCGGAGGCGCTCGGCGTCGAGATCTACCCGGGCTTCGCCGGTGCCGAAGTGCTGTTCGACGAGAACGGTGCGGTCAAGGGCGTCGCCACCGGCGACATGGGCCGCCTGCACGATGGCTCGGAAGGCCCGAACTTCCAGCCCGGCATGGAACTCCACGGCAAATACACCTTCTTCGCCGAAGGCTGCCGCGGCCATCTCGGCAAACAGCTCATCGAGAAGTTCAATCTTGACAGGGATGCCGACCCGCAGACTTACGGCATCGGTCTCAAGGAACTCTGGGAAATCGACCCCGCCCAGCACCAGACCGGCCTGGTCATCCACAGTGGCGGCTGGCCGATGCAACCCGACACCTACGGCGGCGGTTTCCTCTATCACCTGGAAAACAACCAGGTCGCCGTCGGCTTCGTCGTCGGCCTTGGCTATGAAAACCCGCATCTCTCGCCTTACGAGGAATTCCAGCGTTACAAGACGCATCCGGAAATCCGCAAGTTCCTCGAAGGCGGCAAGCGCATCGCCTATGGCGCCCGCGCCCTGGTCGCCGGTGGCCTGCAGTCGCTGCCGAAAACAGTATTCCCGGGCGGCGTGCTGGTCGGTGACGATGCCGGCTTCCTCAACGCGGCCCGCATCAAGGGCTCGCATTGCGCCATCAAGACCGGTTCGCTGGCTGCCGAGGCCTGTTTCGAGGCGCTGCAGGCCGAACGCCAGCGCGACGAGCTGACCGCCTACCCGGAAGCCTTCAAGCAAAGCTGGCTCCACGACGAACTGCACCAGGCCCGCAACTTCAAGCCCTGGATGAGCAAGGGCCTGAAATACGGCTCGATCATGTTCGGCATCGACCAGATCGTCTTCGGCGGCAAGGCGCCCTGGACGCTGCACAACAAGAAACCCGACCACGCCAAGCTGAAACCGGCCAGCGAATGTCCGAAGATCGATTATCCGAAACCGGATGGCGTGATTACCTTCGACCGCCTGTCTTCGGTCTTCCTCTCCAGCACCAATCACGAGGAAGACCAGCCCTGTCACCTGCAACTGAAGGATGCCTCGGTACCGATCAGCGTCAACCTGGCCCGGTACGATGCGCCGGAACAGCGTTTCTGCCCGGCCGGCGTCTATGAAATCCTGCGCGACGAACAGGGCAACAATCCGCGCCTGCAGATCAACGCCCAGAACTGCGTGCACTGCAAGACCTGCGACATCAAGGACCCGACCCAGAACATCAACTGGGTCGTGCCGCAAGGCGGCGAGGGGCCGACTTATCCGAATATGTAACAGGCCAGACCAAAGCTGCAAACAAGCTGCCCAATGCCCCTACTGGGTGGCTTGAATCGCGACTTCTCGGTTTATAATCCGGCGGCTAAACCCCTTAGGGAGAACAACACATGGGCTTTCTCGCCGACAAGAAGATTTTGATTACCGGACTGCTGTCCAAGCACTCCATCGCCTATGGCATCGCCAAGGCCTGCCATCGCGAAGGCGCCCAACTGGCCTTTTCGTACCAGAACGAACGTTTCCTCGACCGCATCAACAAGTTTGCGGCCGAATTCGACAGCACGCTCGTTTTCCCGCTCGACGTCAGCAGCGACGAGCAGATCGACAATCTCTTCGTCGAACTGGGCAAGCACTGGGACGGTCTGGACGGCCTCGTGCATTCCATCGCCTACGCGCCGACCGAAGCCATCGAAGGCGATTTCCTGAACGGCATCTCGCGCGAAGCTTTCCGCGTCGCCCACGAGATTTCTTCCTACAGCTACCCGGCGCTGGTCAAGGCCGCACGCCCGATGATGCAGGGCCGCAAGAGCTGCGCGCTCGCCCTCTCCTACCTCGGCGCCGAGCGCACCATGCCGAACTACAACACCATGGGCCTGGCAAAGGCCAGCCTTGAAGCCGCCACGCGCTACCTGGCCTTCTGCCTCGGCCCCGAAGGCATTCGCGCCAACGCCATCTCGGCCGGTCCGATCAAGACCCTGGCCGCTTCCGGCATCGGCAATTTCGGCAAGCTGCTCGCCTACAACTCGCACAACGCACCGCTGCGCCGTAACGTGACCATCGAGGAAGTCGGCAACGCAGCCGCCTTCATGCTCTCCGACCTGGCGAGCGGCATCACCGGCGAAATCATGTACGTCGATGGCGGCATGAATACCGTCGCCCTGGGCAACGCCGAACCGCTGCCGGCTTAAGCGCAAGCTTCCCGGCATAAACAAAAAACGCCGATCCGGTTTTACCGGTCGGCGTTTTTCTTTGCCTGAAACAAACGGGCCGTCACCGGCCCGCCGCGATTAGCGTTCCTTGGCTTCCAAGGCTGCCTGGTTGATATCAACCTTGTAGCGGCCGCGCAGCGCAGCCAGGTAGAGGCGGACATCCTCCTGCGCGCCGATCTGCGCCAGTTGCCCCAGCATGGCCTGCTGACGCGCCGGATCGAGCGCCTCACCGGCCACCACCTTGTTTAGGCGGAACAGGGCGTAGCCTGCACCGGGCAGCTCAACGCCAGCATAGGACGGCAGCTTGCCGGTGTCCATCTTGAATACCGTCGGAGCAGCCGGCTGCGGGATCAGGCGGGCATCCATCCGGGAAACCAGCTTGCCGGCACCCCAGTTCAGCTTGTCTTCGCCCTTGCGCAGCGCCTCCAGACGGGCTTCGCCATCCTTGCGGGCCATGGCTTGCGCTTCCTGGCGACGGAGCAGGTTCTCGATGCTCGCCTTCAGACCCTCGAAAGGCTGCAGACTCATCGGCTTGTAGTCGACGATGCGAGCTGCGACCAGCGTGTTCGGTGCAATTTCGACCGCCTCGGTATTACGGCGATTCTTGACGGAGTCACCCGAGAAAAGCGCCGCCAAGACTTTTTCGTTACCCAGCGGACCTTGCGCCGGATTAGCCTGGCGAACCAGCCACTCGCTCTGCTTCACAGCCAACTTGAACTTTTCTGCAACGGGCTGCAGGCTGTCCGGCTGTTCATAGACGGTATTGCTGAAGGCTTCGGCGGCTTCGGCAAACTTGCGGGAAGCGGCGGACTTCTTCAACTCTTCGGTAATCTGCCCCTTGACCTCGGCCAACGGCTTGAGCTTGGCGGCATGAATGCCGGTCAGCTTGATGATGTGGAAACCGAAATCGGACTCGACGACCTCGGAGATCTCGCCTTCCTTGAGCTTCAGGGTGGCGTCCTCGAACGGCTTCACCATCATGCCCTGGCCGAAGTAACCAAGGTCGCCGCCTTTGGCCGCCGAGCCTGGATCGTCAGAATTCTTCTTGGCGAGTTCGCCGAAACTGGCCGGGTTCTTGCGAATTTCCTTGAGCAACTCCTCCGCCTTCGCTTTGGCCTTGTCCTTGCCGAGCTTCTCCGAGGCAATCAGGATATGGCTGGCACGCCGCTCTTCCGGCTGTTCGAACTGCTTCTTGTGGCCTTCATACCAAGCACTGACCTCGGCATCGGTCACCGCCAGCTGACTGCCGATGCTTTCCATCGACAGCACGACGTACTCCGCCCGCGCCTGCTCCGGCACTTCGAACTGCTTGCCGTTCTCGTCGTAGTACTTCTTCGCGGCATCGTCGGCCAGCTTGACCTTGTCGAGATAGCTGTCGAGCGCGAGGCGAACCTCGCTGATATCGCGCTTCTCGGTTTGCAGCGCCAGCAGGCGTTCGCCGACGATCCGCGAGTTCAGGCCCGACTGGCCGATGGCGCCAGCCAGTTGCTGCAAAGTCAGGTCCTGACGCAATTGCGCTTCGAAACCGGCCGGACTCATGCCCTGGCCGCGCAATGCCGCCTCGTAGCGTTCGACCGAAAACTTGCCATCGACCTTGAACGCCTCGATCGAACCGATGGTGTTTCGGATTGCTTCGTCGCTGGCGAACATGCGGCGCTTGTTGGCTTCGAGCAAGAGGACGCGCTGGTTGATCAGGTCGTCGAGAACGGCCTTGCGGGCTTCCAGCGTATCGAGCAGCTTGGGATCGAACTGGCCACCGAGTTGAGCGCGCAGGCGGTCCTGCTGGTCGACCAGCGCCTTCTGGAACTGCTGCTGGGTGATCTTGACATCGCCGACCTTGGCGACGTCGCTACCGCTACCGGCATCGCGAACGTAGGAATCGACACCGAAGAAGGCGAACGGCAGGGCGATCAGCGCGAGAAAAACCTGAACAATTCTTTTGTTGTTACGGACTGCGTCGAACATGAGGAGAAAAATCCTTCAAAGTCGTTCAAAAAGGCAGGGCAGCCCCCGCCAAAAAGGGTGAATCATA
>JAEUOD010000017.1 GCA_016791065.1 Dechloromonas sp.
GCCGCTGCTCGACCACTACACCGGTCAGCGTCCGCTGTTCGACCTGCACGGGGTCGAGGAGGAAATCCAGAAAGCCCTGGCCCGCCGCGTCGATCTCAAGTCCGGCGGCTACCTGATCATCGACCAGACCGAGGCGATGACGACCATCGATGTGAACACCGGTGGCTTCGTCGGCGTGCGCAATTTCGACGACACCATCTTCAAGACCAACCTCGAGGCGGCGGTGACCATCGCCCGCCAGCTCAGGTTGCGGAACCTCGGCGGCATCATCATTGTCGATTTCATCGACATGGAGAACGAGGAACACAAGAAAGCCGTGCTCGACGAATTCAACAAAGCCCTGTCGCGCGACCATACCCGGCTGACGGTCAATGGCTTCACCCAGCTTGGCCTGGTCGAGATGACCCGCAAGCGTACCCGCGAGTCGCTAGCCCATGTGCTCTGCCAGCCCTGTCCGACCTGCGGCGGCCGTGGCGAGGTCAAGACGGCGCGAACCGTCGCCTACGAAATCCTGCGCGAACTGCTGCGCGAAGCGCGTCAGTTCAACGCCCGCGAATACCGCATCCTGGCCGGCCCGGCCGTGGTCGATCTCTTCCTCGACGAGGAATCGCAATCGCTGGCCATGCTCTCCGACTTCATCGGCAAGGCCGTCTCGCTGCAATCCGAGCCGAGTTATTCGCCCGAACAGTACGACATTGTTTTGATGTAATAACAATGAAGGAGACAACCCATGAACCCCAGCCCGGAATTCGACAGCCTCGTTCCATCCCAGACCTTTGACCGCCGGAGTTTCCTGATGACGAGTTTTGCCGCCAGCTTCGCCCTTGCCGTTCAGCCGGTCATGGCGAGTACCGTCATCCGGACCGCGAGTGACGGCCTGCTGGCCGGTGAGGTCAAGATTCCCGTCAAGGATGGCGAGATGGGGGGCTACCGGGCAGAACCCATGGGGGCGGCCAAGGCGCCGGTGGTGCTGGTCGTTTCGGAAATCTTCGGCGTACATGAATACATCCGCGACACCTGTCGCCGCCTCGCCAAACTCGGCTATTGCGCGATCGCGCCGGAACTCTTCGCGCGTCAGGGCGACCCGCGCTCCATCGAAAGCATCGCCGAAATCCAGGCCAGGATCACCAGCAAGACATCCGACGCGCAAGTGATGAGCGATCTCGACGCCAGCGTCGCTTGGGCAGCGAGCAAGGGTGCTGACGCCAACCGCCTGGCGATTACCGGCTTCTGCTGGGGCGGCCGGATCGCCTGGCTCTATGCCGCCCACAACCCGCAACTCAAGGCGGCCGTCGCCTGGTATGGGCGTCTGGTCGGCACGGTCAACGAGTTCACCCCGAAGCATCCGACCGATCTCGCTGGCCAGTTGCTGGCGCCGGTGCTCGGTCTTTACGGCGGCCTCGATACCGGCATCCCGCTCGACACCGTCGAGGCCATGGAAGACCGCCTCAAGCAGGGGAGCGCCGCGGCCAAGGCTTCCGAAATCGTGCTCTACGACAACGCGCCGCATGCCTTCCACGCCGATTACCGGCCCAGCTACCGCAAGGAAGACGCGGAAGACGGCTGGAAGCGGATGCAGGAATGGTTCCGCAAGAGCGGCGTCTGAAACCCTGATTCTGCGGCACCGGGGCGTGGCTTCGTGCTACGCTTCGCGCCTCGAAAGACCTTTACCCGATCATGACTACTGCCGATTCTCCCGTCACCAAGCCGGTCGACGCCCGCGCCCTGCTCAAGGACCTGCAAACCCGTTTCGATGTCTTCCGCAACCATAGCCCGCTGGCCATCGGCATCGACAAGCAGGTGCTGGCCCAGTGGCCGGAGGTGGAGAAGAAGGCCTTGCGCCTGGCCATGCGCAATCACACCATTTCGACGCGTTATCTCAAGGAAATGGAAAAGGCGACCGTGCGTCTCAATCTGGACGGCACGCCAGCCGGCGAAGTAACCGACGAAAACCGCCAGCACGCCAACGAGTTGCTGCGCGAACGCTTCAAGAAGCAGGCAGAGCAACGCAAGGCAGCCGATGCTGCGGCCAAGGCAGCGGAAGCCGCCGCCAAGGCCGAACAGATGCGTGCTGCCAAGCTCAGCCAGCTCGCCGAGAAGTTCGGTCGCAAGGGGCGCTGACCCTCAGTCCTGCGGATTGCCTATAGGGTGGTGAAGGATGCGTCCGATCCGGGCATGCAGCTCGGGATTGTCCAGGATGCTGGTGTGATCCTCATCGAACCCGAAGAGCGAAGTTGCCTGTAGCTGGGCTTCCGGGCGCAGTTGGCTGTTCAGCCGTATCGTGCCATCGCTGCTTTCCGCTCGGACCCGGCTGGTGTTGTGATACCCGAAGACCATGTGGTGCGGCACGCCATGCGGCAGGGGGCGGGCAAACAGATTCTTGAGAAAGCGGCTGGCCGGCGACAGGCTTTTCCAGACCGGCATGACGATGGGGGAGCGTTCGACCCCTTCCTGCGCTGCGGGGTCGCCACCAAATGGCGATGAAATGGATGTGAACGAGCGCAGATAACGACAGTTTTGCAGACGTTCGCAGGCGGAAAGGTAGCCGCGACTGACCAGTCCGCCCATGCTGTGGGCGACCAGGTGAAGCTCGTCGAACTGGTAGCGCAGGTGCAATGCGCTCAGCAAACCCAGCATGCCACTGCTGGTCGCCGTCAGTTCCAGTCCCGATGGGTAGTAGAGCAGCCACGGCTGGAATTTTTGCCGATCCAGGCTGTTGATCATTGTGGCGAAGTCGCGTGGACTGCCGCCGATGCCGTGAATGAACAGCACGGGTGTCTTGTGCGGCGTATAGGCCTCAAGAAAATAAATCCCGGCATGACCCGATTTCATGAAATGCACCGGCTGCCACATCCCCAATCCGGCCAGATCGGCATCGAAAAGCGGTGCGTCGAGCGTCGTTTCCGTGCCCAACTGCATTTCGATCAGGCCGGGGTGCGTACCGCGCAGTTCGAACAGGTTGCCCAGATCGAGGCTGGCGGGAATGGCGCTGGAAGGCTGCCGCATGGTCAGTCGAATAAGCTCGCGTCCCGGCGTGTTGCCAGCCTCGCGCGCGAGGTCGTGCCAGACTGCTGGTTCCTCAGGCTGGTACTCGAAGTCGCCATTGAGATCGTTGAAGGCCAGCAGATGAGCCGCCTCGATCGGAATGGGCAGAACGAAGTCGCTGGGCTTCTCGTAGACGCGATAGCTCAACACGCGTTTGCCGCTTGTATCGCCAAGGGCAACAAGGATGGTTGGACAGTTCAGGCAGGTCGGCGATTCGACGCTGCCCCGGACCCAGGTGTAGGCGCTTTTCCCCTCGCGGATGTCGTCGCGAAGCTGCAACAATTGACTGCAGCCGGTGAGGAGCAGAGTGCTGATCGCTAGCGCGAGCCAGCGTAATGCGACGAGTTGGCGGCGGGAGAAATTAGGAGCCATTCTGTCGGAGGGAAGCAACTTGGCAGGAGCAGATCTGGTTGAGGACGCCGGGGATTATGCCGCCAATTCGGAGATGCTTCGCGCTGACACGCTCAGGTCAGTCAATTTTGGTTACAGTGTTGCAATCGGTCGAGTCGTCAGCCCGGAGAACAATATGCCGCTTCCCCAGAGTAGTTGCCGTCATCGTTTGCCTGTCGCTGTCCTGAGTGCCTTGCTGCTGCTTCAGTTGCCTGCCTGCAAGGGTGACAAGGTCGCGGCTGCGCCACCGCCGCCCGAGGTTTACGTCCAGAGCATCGTGCCGCAAACGACGCCGCTGTCGGTCGATATCGTTTCCGAGATCAAGGCATTTCGCGAAGTCGATTTGCGACCGCGGGTATCCGGCGTCGTCATACAGCAGGCCTTCAAGCCGGGGCAGAAGGTGAAGGAGGGCGAACTGCTCTTCGTCATCGATCCGCGCGCCTACGACGAGGCGGTGATCGACGCCCAGGCCAAGCTGGCCGAGTCGGAAGCGGTGCTGGCACGGGCGCGCCAGGATGTCGCCCGCTACAAGCCCTTGCTGCCGGACAACGCCATTCCCCGCCAGACCTACGATCAGGCCGTCGCCTTCGAACAGCAGAACGCCGCCGTCGTGCAGGCTCGCCGGGCTTCGTTGGAAAAAGCCCGCCTCGACCGCTCCTTCGCCGAGGTCCGCTCTCCGGTATCAGGTCAGATCGGTCTGCAGAAAGTCGAAGTGGGGGCGCTGGCGAGTGCCGGGCAGAGCGTATTGGCTACGGTGTCGACGCTCGACCCCGTTGTTGCCTACTTCAGCATTCCCGAAGTCGACTATCTGCATTATCAGCGCCGCTTCCGGCAGAGCGGACAGAGCCCGGATGACCCGATCGAACTGGTGCTGGCCGACGGCAGTGTCTATGCGCAGAAGGGGCGGGCCGATTTCGTCGACCGGGCGCTCAATCCGAATACCGGTACCCTTGCCTTGCGCGCTGTTTTCCCGAATCCGGATGGTTTGCTGCGTCCCGGCATGAACACCCGGGTCCGCATCGTCTATGAAGTGGCGCAGAACGCCATTCTGGTGCCGCAGAAAGCGGTGACCGAAATGCTCGGCAAGCAGTTCGCCACGGTTGTGCTCGACGGCGACAAGGCCGAGCAGCGACCGATCCGGACCGGCGCCCGACTTGGCGACCAGTGGGTAATTGAGGAAGGCTTGAAGGCCGGCGAAAGGATCGTCGTCGAGGGGCTGCAAAAGGCCCGGCCGGGCAGTATCGTCAAGCCGGTGGCGCAACCGGCAAAGTCGGCTGCGCCGGCTGCATCGGCGCAGTCCTGAGGGGCGCACCATGGCCAAGAACTTCATCGACCGTCCGGTGCTGGCGATCGTCACGGCGATCGTCCTGACGCTGGCCGGGATTATCGCCGGCATCAATCTGCCGATCGCCCAGTATCCTCAGATCACGCTGCCGACCATTCGGGTTGCCGGTTTCTATCCCGGTGCCAGCGCCGGTGTCGTCGAGCAGGCGGTTGCGCAGCCTATCGAGGAGCAGGTCAACGGGGTCGAGGGCATGCTCTACATGACCTCCAGTTCCTCGGGTGACGGCGGCTACAACCTCGACGTCACCTTCAGTCTCGACAACGATGCCGACATAGCGGCCGTCCAGGTCCAGAACCGCGCCTCGCAGGCCAATGCCCGTCTGCCAAGCGAAGTGATCAGCAGTGGCGTCACCACCAAGAAGCAGACGCCGGATGTGCTCATGTATGTCGCGCTGGTGTCACCGAATGGCACCTACGATGAACTGTTCCTGACCAACTACGCGACGATCAACGTGGTCGAGGCACTCAAGCGGATCAAGGGGGTTGGCAACGTTCAAGTGTTTGGATCGGAGTTTGGCATGCGCCTGTGGCTCAGGCCGGATCGCATGGCCGCGCTCGGTCTGACGCCGACCGATGTCTACAACGCCGTGCGCGAGCAGAATGCCCAGGCGCCGGCGGGCCAGGTCGGCCAGCTGCCGGCACCGGAGACACAGCAGTTCCAGTACAGCGTGCAGGTGCGCGGTCGCCTGGTCGAGATTGCCGAGTTCGAGAACATCATCATCCGCGCCAAGGCGGATGGGTCGTTCATCCGGGTCAAGGATGTCGCCCGCGTCGAGCTCGGCGCCAAGGATTACACTTTCCTGTCGCGGGTCAATGGTCAGCCGGCGGCTGCCTTCTCGATCAACCTGACGCCGGACGCCAGCGCCATCGAGACGGCCGGCCTGATCAATGCCCGCCTGAAGGAACTGGGTGACTCCTTCCCGGCGGACATGAAGGTCGAGACTGTGCTCGACAACACCATCTTCGTGAAGGCCTCGCTGGAAGAAGTCGTCCATACCTTCGTCGAGGCCCTGGTGCTGGTGCTGGTCGTGGTCTTCCTCTTCCTGCAGAACTGGCGGGCTACGGTGATCCCGATGCTGGCGGTACCCGTCTCGCTGGTCGGAACCTTCGCGGTATTCACGTTGCTCGGCTTCACGATCAATACGCTGACCCTGTTCGGCATGGTCCTGGCCATCGGCATCGTGGTCGACGACGCGATCGTGGTCGTCGAGGCGGTCGAGCACCACATGGCGCACGGCCTTTCGCCGCGCGACGCGACGATGAAGGCGATGGACGAGGTTTCTGGTCCAGTTGTAGCCATTGCCCTCATCCTGGCAGCGGTCTTCGTGCCGGTCGCTTTCCTCGGCGGCATTGCCGGCGTCATGTACAAGCAGTTTGCCATCACGGTGGCTGTTTCCACCATGCTGTCAGCCTTCGTCGCGCTGTCGCTGACGCCGGCGCTGTGCAGCCTGCTGCTCAAACCCAAGGTCGAGAGCGACGGTGCGCTCGCCCGTTTCTTCGCGGCGTTCAACCGCCGTTTCGACCGCCTGACCGAGGGCTATGGGCGGGGCGTGCAGACGCTGATCCGGCGCAGCCTGCTGGCACTGCTCACGCTCGGTATCCTGATCTTCGTCGCTTTTGACCTGATGGGCAGGATTCCCGGCGGCTTCGTGCCGCCCGAGGACCAGGGTTATTTCATCACCAGCGTCCAGTTGCCGCCGGCCGCCTCGCTGAACCGGACGGAGGCCGTCTCCGCCAAGCTGGATACGATGCTGGGCGGGATGCCGGGTGTCGAGAAGCGCCTGGTGATCAACGGCTATAACATTCTCAATGGCGCACCACAGCCCGACAGCGCGCTCGTCGTTGGCAAGCTCAGGCCCTGGGAGGAGCGTGTCGAACCTGCGGAGCAGCTCGGCAGCATCATCCGCGGCGTCTATGGGCTGGCCGCGAAGATACCGGAAGCGCTGGTTCTCACCTTCAATCCGCCCCCCATTCCCGGGCTGGGCTCGACCGGCGGCTTCTCGTTCAAGCTCCAGGATCGCGCCGGCGGCACGCCGCAGGAACTGGCTCAGGTCGCCGAGAGTTTCATGGCAGTAGCCCGTCAGCGCCCGGAGATTGGCAGCATCTACTCCAAGTTCGATCCGAAGACGCCGGCGTTCCGCCTGGAGGTCGATCGCGAAAAGGCGAAAAAACTCGGCGTGCCGATTTCCGACGTGACCAATGCCCTGCAGACTTTCCTCGGTGGCTTGAACGTCAACGACTTCAGCCGTTTCGGCCGGACCTACAAGGTCACCATGCAGGCCGAGCCGGAGTTCCGCAGCGACATTCAGGGGATCGGCCAGTTCTATGTGCGCAGCGGCGATGGTGTCATGCTGCCGCTGTCGACCCTGGTCAGCCCGGTACCGACCAGCTCGCCGACCGTGATTCAACGCTACAACCTCTACTGCACCGCCGAACTCGGGGGGGATGCCGCCCACGGCTACAGTTCCGGCGATGCGATCGCCGCCATGGAGGCGGTCGTCCGTGAGGCGCTGCCTCCGGGCTACGGCTTCGAATGGTCGGGCATTAGCCTGCAGGAGAAGGAATCGGCCGGCAAGGCGCCGCTCGTCTTCGGCATGGCGATCATCTTCGTCTTCCTCTTCCTGGCGGCGCTCTACGAGAGCTGGGCGGTACCCTTCGCCGTGCTCTTTGCCGTGCCGCTCGGGGTGCTTGGGGCGATGCTCGGGCTCTGGTTGACGGGGCTGACCAACAATATCTACGCCCAGATCGGTCTGATCCTGCTGATCGGTCTTGCCGCCAAGAATGCCATCCTGATCGTCGAATTCGCCAAGATGAAGCGTGATGCCGGCGAGGATGCGGTGAGTGCCGCGATTGCCGCCGCCAAACTGCGCCTGCGGCCGATCATCATGACCTCGTTCGCCTTCATCCTTGGTGTCGTTCCCCTGATCCTGGCCTCCGGCGCGGGGGCTGCCTCGCGCGTCTCGATGGGGATTACCGTTTTCTCGGGCATGCTCGCAGCCACGCTGCTCGCCATCTTCATGGTGCCGGTACTGTTCGTGACCGTCGATCGTGTTGTCGCACGCCTGACGCGAAAACCAGCCGTCGTTGCGGAGGAAAGGCCATGAATCGCTTCCTCTCCTTGACGGTGGCGCTCGCCCTTGGGGTGCTGACCGGATGCGCCGTCGGCCCCGATTATCAGCGTCCCGAGGAGCCGCTGCCCGCAGCCTTCCGTGCCGCGCCGCCGGAGACGGCCGGCCAGCCATCGATTGCCGAACTGAACTGGCAGGCCGTCTTCGCCGATCCGCCCCTGCAGGCCTTGATCGCCGAAGCGCTCGCGGCTGGTCCCGATGCCCTGCTCGCCGCGGCCAAGATGCGCGAAGCCGAAGCGCAGGCCGGCATCGCGCGGGCGCCCCTGTTCCCGCAGGCCCAGTTGTCCCTGAACACGTCGGCCACGGCCCGGGTGCCGGGTGACCAATACACGGCCACCTATCTCGGTGGCGCCGGCATATCCTGGGAAATCGATCTCTGGGGGCGTTATCGGCGAGCCAACGAGGCGGCGCAGGCCGAATTCCTGGCCAGCCAAGAGAACCTTCACGGCGTGCGTGCCTCGTTGATCGGCAGCGTTGCAACCTACTATTATCAACTTGCAGCCTTGCGCGAAATCCACACCGTGACCCAGCGCTCGGCCGACAATCAGCGCGAGGTTCTGCGCCTCGTCAAGCGCCTCTCGGCGGCTGGCATTTCATCGGCAGCGGAAGAGCGGCAGCAGGAGAGTGCGCTCGGTGCCACTGAGGCGCGCCTGCCGGCCTTGCGCCGGCAGATCGCGGAGGCGGAGAACGCCCTGTCGATCCTGTTGGGGCGTCACCCTGGTGCCATCGTCTTCGAAACACCGTCCAGCTTGGTGATTCCCAACCTTGCGCCGCCAGGCTTGCCGGCAGCCCTCCTTGAGCGCCGTCCCGACATCCGCAAGGCCGAAGCGGGTCTGGTCGCGGCCAATGCCCGCGTCGGCGAGGCCAAGGCGCTGTTTTTCCCCAGCCTGTCGCTGACCGCTATTTTTGGCGGCGTCAGCACCAGCTTGAACGATGTGCTGAACGGCCGTGCCCCGGCGGTTGCTTCGGTCGGGCCGGGTCTATTGCAGCCGCTGTTTGCCGGTGGGCGTATCTACTTCAACCGGGAGGCGGCCCTGGCCCGGCTAGAGCAGGCACTGATCAGCTATCGCAAGACCATCCTCGGGGCGCTCAGCGAGGTGGCGGATAGTCTCACGGCTTTCGAGACGACTGCCGAAGCGATGGATATCCAGGCACGCCGCGTCGAATCCTCGCGCGAAGCCATGCGTCTGGCGGATCTGCGTTTCCGGGCCGGGACGACCAGTTTCCTCGAAGTGCTCGACGCGCAGCGCCAGTTGCTCTCCGCCGAAACGGACCAGGCGCAGAGCCTGTTTGACCGTCGCAGCGCGCTAGTCAGGCTCTACATCGCACTGGGCGGAGGATGGCCCGAGTCGACGCGCTGAATGCGGCGAATTCAAGGTAATGCAGGGGATTGGTTGCGGGGGCAGGACTTGAACCTGCGACCTTCGGGTTATGAGCCCGACGAGCTGCCAACTGCTCCACCCCGCGTCCGAGAGGTGCCGCACGAGTGCGGGTAATGCGCCAGAAATTTATGGAGCGGCAGAAGAGTCTCGAACTCTCGACCTCAACCTTGGCAAGGTTGCGCTCTACCAACTGAGCTACTGCCGCTTTTGCTGTCATTTCAGCAAGGCTTCAAACTCTGTCAAATCATGCGAATCGACAAAGCTTGAGAAATCTGGTGGGGCGTCACAGATTCGAACTGTGGACCTACGGATTAAGAGTCCGCTGCTCTACCAACTGAGCTAACGCCCCAGATTTTCCCATTTTCGACTGGTGGGTCGGGCGAGATTCGAACTCGCGACCAACGGATTAAAAGTCCGCTGCTCTACCGACTGAGCTACCGACCCGCCTAGGGAGCGCGCATTATATGTATGCTCTCCATGGACGTCAACGAAAAATGGCAATGTGAAGAATTGTTTTTCTGCGCTATTGAAAAACGATTGCCATGGAAATCTGAATAGAATGTCTTTGCCGCATTTTTTCGAAGCGTTTTGGGTCGTTATCTCCACTCTTCCACGGGAGCAATTCCATGATCAACGAACAAGATATTTCGCGTTATCAGGACATCATCGTCACGACGGCGACCGACCTCGGCCTCAAGATTCTGGCGGCGGTTGCCTTCTGGGTCGTCGGGCGGTGGCTGATCGGTGTTGCCGTCAGCATGGTCAGGGCGGCATTGGAGAAGCAGAAGGTCGATCCGACTGTCCTGCGCTATCTCGGCTCGGTGATTACCGTGACGCTAAACGTGTTATTGGTAGTCGGCATTCTCGGCTATTTTGGTATTCAAACCACGACCTTCGCTGCCCTGATCGCCGCTGCTGGCGTTGCCATCGGCATGGCCTGGTCCGGCTTGCTGTCCAACTTCGCGGCTGGCGCCTTCCTGGTGGTGCTGCGGCCGATGAAGGTTGGCGATTTCGTGACGGTGGCCGGTATTACCGGCACGGTGACTGAGCTCGGCTTGTTTACGACGACCATCAATACGCCGGACAACGTCCATACGATCATCGGCAACAACAAGATTTTTTCCGACACCATCCAGAATTTCACGGCCAATCCCTTCCGCCGCGTCGATCTGAAGTGCCAGTTGGCCGGCAGTGCCGATCATCAGGCTGCAATTGCACTACTCCGGGAAAAGATCGCGACCATCCCCAACGTCCTGCCGACGCCGGCTGTCGATGTCGAGATTCTCGATTTCACGCTGGTCGGACCGGTGCTGGCCGTGCGTCCCTACTGCCATAACGATCATTACTGGCAGGTGTATTTCGATACCAACAAGATGATCCGCGAAGCCCTGGGCGCAGCCGGATTCCCGGCGCCGATGCCGGCCCAGAGCGTGATCGTGACGCAGGCTGCCTGACCGATAGGCAAGAAAAACCCCACCTGGCAGCAGGTGGGGTTTGGGGCCTTGAGCTACCGCTCGGCGGAGTTTCCCGAGCAGAGCGATCGGTGCTTATTCTTCGAGCAGGCTGCGTAGCATCCAGGCGGTCTTTTCGTGCACGTCGATGCGCTGGGTCAGGACATCGGCAGTCGGCTGGTCGTTGGCTGCATCAACCACCGGGAAGAGCTTGCGGGCCGTACGTGCAGTCGCTTCCTGAGCGGAAACCAGGTGGCGAATCATGTCGTTTGCCTTGGGTACGCCTTCGACTTCCTTGATCGAGGCACGCTTGACGAATTCCTTGTAGGTGCCCGGTGCCGGGAAGCCCAGCGCACGGATTCGTTCGGCAATGATGTCCAGCGCATTCCATTGTTCCGTGTATTGGCCCATGAACATGAGGTGCAGGCTGTTGAACTGCGGGCCGGTGACGTTCCAGTGGAAATTGTGCGTCATCAGGTAGAGGGTATAGCTGTCGGCGAGGAGAGCGGACAGGCCGTCTGCGATTTTCTTGCGGTCGGTGTCAGAAATGCCGATGTCGATGCTTGCGGGTTTTGCTTTCTTGGTTGCCAAGATGCTTCCTCCTAGTCAAAGCGGGCGAGATCAAGGTCGCTTCTAGCCCGCGAACGCAATGTGTTGCTTTTATCAACGCGGTTTTATCGAAGGGTGTGTGGCTGGCTGGCGTGTGGCTGGCTTGCCGGAAGTGATGGCCGTTTCGGAAAGCACCGGGCCATCCATCTCACTCTAGCATAGCCGCTTTGCTGGAAAACCATTGCGCAATGGCCATCCCGGGAATGAAGGATCAATGCTTGATCCAGGTCAACGGGCTTGGCTCAGGCCAGGCCGCCGGCGGGGCCGAACATGGCGACTAAAGTAAGGTCTTCCTTGATATCGAAAAAGGAGTGCGTCGTCGTGGCGCTGACAAAGAGGATCATGCCGGGGCCGACATCCTGTTCCTGCCCGTCTACGCTCAGCCTGGCGTGGCCTTCGAGGACCAGATAGACCTCGTCTTCGAGGTGGGGCGCCTGCATGTCGGTGGCACCGGCCGGCAGGCGGTACATGGCGCAGGACAACTGCGGACTGCGAATGAATTCAAAGATGCACGGCTCGCTACCGGCGACCTTGTTCTTGAGTTCGTTCAGGTTGAAGACTTTCCACATGCTCGATGACCTCTGGCAACTGAATGGGAACGAGGATATCACCTGTCCGGCGCGGGGCGCGGACGCGATGCCGGAAATCCCCGAACTCAACGCACGACGGGCTTCCCGAAGGAAGCCCGCACGTTTGGGTCGGTATGGTCAGTCGATTGCGCTATTGACCGAGGCGTCGGCAAATTTCGGTGGTGAGCGTCGATTGGTTCATCGCATAGAAATGCAAACCGGGGGCGCCCCCTTTGAGCAGGCGTTCGCAGAGCTCGGTCACGACATCGAGGCCGAAGGCGCGGATCGAGTCCGCATCGTCACCGAAGCTTTCGAACTTCTTGCGCATCCAGCGCGGGAGTTCGGCGCCGCAGGCATCGGAGAAGCGGGCCAGCTTGGTGAAACCGACGATGGGCATGATGCCGGGCACGATGGGCACGTCCACGCCGAGAGCCTTGGCTTCGTCGACAAAGTGGAAGTAGGCATCGGCGTTGTAGAAATACTGGGTGATGGCCGAATTGGCGCCGGCCTTGACCTTGCGGGCGAAGGCCTCGAGGTCATCCTTCGGGCTGCGGGCCTGCGGGTGCCATTCCGGGTAGGCGGCAACTTCGAGGCTGAACCAGTCGCCGGTCTCGGCGCGGATGAATTCGACCAGTTCGTTGGCGTAGCGGAATTCGCCGGTCTCGGCCATACCCGAGGGCAGGTCGCCGCGCAGGGCGACGATGCGCCGGATGCCGGCCGCCTTGTAGTCGCTGAGGATTTCGCGGATGTTGTCGCGGGTCGAGCCGATGCACGACAGGTGCGGTGCTGCGGCGTGGCCTTCGGCAGCAATTTCCTTGACGACAGCGAAGGTGCGCTCGCGGGTCGAGCCGCCGGCACCGAAGGTGACCGAGAAGAAGGCCGGTTCGAGCTTGGCCAGCTCGGTGCGGACGACACGCAGCTTGTCCACACCTTCGGGCGTCTGCGGCGGGAAAAATTCGATGGAGATTTCGGGTTTCATTTGTTCAACCAGATGAAGAATTCGCGATTGCCGTCGCCGCCGGTTATCGGGCTGTCCAGCCAGGCGTTGACGGTCAGGCCGAGGGTTTGGGCGCAAGTCCGGAGTTTGGCTTCAACCTGGCGGTAAAGCGCCGGGTCGCGAACGATGCCGCCCTTGCCGATATGGTCGGGTCCGACCTCGAACTGCGGCTTGACCAGCAGAAGCAGATCGCCGTGGGCGGCGAGCAGGGAGGGGAGCTGGGGCAGGATCAGCGTCAGTGAAATGAAGGAGAGATCGCCGACGATCAGCTCGAAGCCGCCGGCAGGAAAAGCCGGGCCGAGATCGGCCGAACTCAGGGCGCGGCAGTTGATGCCTTCGAAGGCGGTGACGGCTGGATCACGGCGCAGTTGCGCGTGCAGTTGATCGTGGCCGACATCGACGCCGACGACATGGCGGGCGCCGGCCTGGAGCAGGCAATCGGTGAAGCCACCGGTCGACTGGCCGACATCAAGGCAGGTCTTGCCGGCGACCTGGAGGCCGGTCTGTGCCAGCGCACCGGCCAGCTTGAGGCCGCCGCGCGAGACGTAATGGGCCTCGGGATCGGCGGTGACCGTCAGTTCGGCATCCTCGGGCAGATCCATGGCCGGTTTGCTGATCGTGCCACCGGCCCAGCTGACACGGCCGGCCTTGATCAGCCATTGGGCGGCGGTGCGCGATGGAGCCAGCCCCCGGGCGACAAGCAGGGCATCCGCCCGAACCACCCCGGCCGGCCGCTCATAGGAGGGCTGGCGAGGGGGGCGCGGCTTTTTCTGCCGCGCATGGAAGGAATTCATGCTCATCGCCGGTTGGTTGCTTAGTAGCGGTAGTGATCGGCCTTGTACGGGCCTTCCTTCGGCACGTTGATGTAGGCGGCCTGCTCGTCGGTCAGCTTGGACAGCTGGGCGTTGAGCGTCTTCAGTTGCAGGCGGGCGACCTTCTCGTCAAGGTACTTGGGCAGCGTGTAGACACCAACCGGGTACTTGTTGGACCCCTTTTGCGCTTCCGTCCACAGCTCGATCTGGGCGATGGTCTGGTTGGCGAAGGACGAGGACATCACGTAGGACGGATGGCCCGTACCGCAGCCGAGGTTCACCAGGCGGCCCTTGGCCAACAGGATGATGCGCTTGCCGTCCGGGAAAATCACGTGATCGACTTGCGGCTTGATCTCTTCCCACTGGTACTTCTCGATCGACGCGACGTCGATTTCGTTGTCGAAGTGACCGATGTTGCAGACGATGGCGTTGTTCTTCATCTTCACCATGTGGTCATGGGTGATAACGTGGAAGTTGCCGGTGGTGGTGACGAAGATGTCGGCCTTGTCGGCGGCGTATTCCATGGTGACGACGCGGTAGCCTTCCATGGCGGCCTGCAGGGCGCAGATCGGGTCAATTTCGGTGACCCAGACCTGGGCCGACAGGGCGCGCATGGCCTGGGCCGAACCCTTGCCCACGTCGCCGTAGCCGGCGATGACGGCGATCTTGCCGGCGATCATGACGTCGGTGGCGCGCTTGATGCCGTCGACCAGCGATTCGCGGCAGCCGTACAGGTTGTCGAACTTGGACTTGGTCACCGAGTCATTGACGTTGATGCCCGGGAACTTGAGTTCGCCGCGCTGGTGCATCTGGTACAGGCGATGGACGCCGGTGGTGGTTTCCTCGGTGACGCCCTTGATCTGGGCCAGGCGCACGGAGTACCAGGTCGGATCGACGGCCAGCTTGGCCTTGATGGCGGCGAAGAGGATGGTTTCTTCCTCGGAGCCCGGCTTGGCCAGCAGGGAGATGTCCTTCTCGGCACGGGCGCCGAGGTGCAGCAGCAGGGTGGCGTCGCCGCCGTCGTCGAGGATCATGTTCGAATAGCCGCCGTCGGCCCATTCGAAGATGCGGTGGGTGTAATCCCAGTAATCGACCAGGGTTTCGCCCTTGACGGCGAAGACCGGGATGTTCTGCGCGGCGATGGCGGCGGCAGCGTGGTCCTGGGTCGAGAAGATGTTGCACGAGGCCCAGCGGACTTCGGCGCCGAGCGCAGTCAGCGTCTCGATCAGCACGGCGGTCTGGATGGTCATGTGCAGCGAACCGGTGATGCGCGCGCCCTTGAGCGGCTGGGTCTTGGCGAATTCCTCGCGGATGGCCATCAGGCCCGGCATTTCGGTTTCGGCAATGAGGATTTCCTTGCG
>JAEUOD010000018.1 GCA_016791065.1 Dechloromonas sp.
CACTACATTTTGTAGTTCTCGACAAGGAGCGCACCATGAAGCCGCTACGCTATTTCCTCGATACCCATGACCGTGCCCACGGTTCATTTCCGGAAAAACTGACCCCTGCGGAGTTCGAAGCTTTCTTCGTGCAGTACAGGCTGGCCTGTGCAGAAGAAGGCGTCATCCCGCTGAAAATTCACCTGGGTTGCGATCAGGGGCGTGCTTTCTGCCTGAATCTCGCGCCGGACGCCGATGCCGTGTGTCGGGCGCATGAACGGGTTGGTCTGCCTTTCGACAGCATTACCGAAATCACCACCGTAACGCCGGGCGACACCTTTTTGCATCATCAGCCGCAAGCCGCCTGATCGGAGCAAACCATGAATAGCGGACTCTCGGATTTGCTGGCAATCGGCATCCCGGTCATCCTCATTGGCATGCTGACCCTCGGCATGATGGTGCACCGGGAGCTCGGGCCTTTCGTCGGTCTCGGGCTGGGTGGCAAGTGGATGCTGAGTCTGGCCTTGGGCATGGGCATCCTTGCCTTCGGCCTGAAGGTGGGCGTGGCGCTACTGCTCGGCCGGGCTCCCGAGGCTACGGTCGAGCGCCTGAGCAGCAATCCGTTTGTGCACGGGCCAATGCCTGCAGCCGATCGCATCGGCTTGGTCAATCCGGCGCCGCCCAGGCCCGGCAACTATGTCTGGGAAGTGCTGCCGGCGCGGGCGCCGGAACCGGCCGAGAATCCGGCAACGCCAGCAAAGATCGCGCTCGGCAAGCGCCTGTTCTACGAAAAGCGCCTTTCCGGTGACGGAGCGCTGGCGTGTGCCTCCTGCCACGATCTCTACGAGAAGGCCGGTGCCGACGGGCGCCCGACCGCCGAAGGCATTGCCGGTCAGCGAGGGGTGCGCAATGTACCGACAGTGTGGAACGCTGCCTTTCAGTCGGTATTGTTCTGGGATGGACGGGCGCCATCGCTCGAGGCGCAGGCGAAGGGACCGATCCTCAATCCGATCGAAATGGGTCTGGCCGCGCCAGCCGAGGCCGAACGTCTCCTCTCGGCAGATCCGTCCTATCGTGCCGATTTCGCACGCGCTTTCGGCGACGACCAACCGATCAGCTTCGAGCGCATCGTCCAGGCCATCGCCGCCTTCGAGCGGACGCTGATCACAGCGGATTCGCCCTACGATCGTTTCGTCCGGGGCCAGGGAGATGCCCTGAGTCGCGCCCAGTTGCGCGGTATGGCGCTCTTTGAATCGGTCGGTTGCGTCCTTTGTCATCGCGGCCCCAATTTCAGCGATGCCAGCCTGCTTGGCGGCCAGAGCCCGTGGCGCTTTTTCCCGGCCAATGCGACACCCTATGAAGAAAAATACAGACTCCTGACCGAGTCCGGCGAACGGGGCGTCTGGCGTGTACCATCGCTGCGCAATGTCGCGCTGACCGGCCCCTGGCTGCACAACGGCTCGGTAGACAAGCTCGATGAAGTGGTCCGCATCATGGCCAGCGCCCAATTGGGTCGATCCGCCGATTATCTGGGCTGGCTCAACCAGGACAGTTCGCTCGGCAAGCTGGACCGCACCCCTTTGAGCGACCGCGAGGTCCGGGATATCGTCGCTTTTCTCGAAGCGCTGAGCAGTGATGCGCTACGCGCTACGTCCCCTCGAACGCCACCTGGCGGATAATGTCATGGGTATATTTGCCGGAGGGGTCGATGGTCAGTCTGGAAAACTGCACTCCGTTCTGCAATCTGAGCCCAGCGGGCAAGAAGTTGGTCTCTGGCGGCGTCGTCAGCCGGCATGCGGCCTCGGCAACGCCGCTGCTTTTCAAGGGGCAGCGCACATCGGGCGCCTATTTTGTGCTCGAAGGGCGCCTGCGCGTGTTCACCATGGCCCCGAACGGCACCGAGGCGACGCTCTATTTCATCGATCCCGGCGAAACCTGCGTCTTCGCCCTCAACAGCCTGTTCAACGAACTGCTTTACCCCGCCTGGGTGCAGGCCGTGGCCGAAACGACCATTGCCCTGATTCCCGGCACGCTCTATCGGCAACTATTCGCCGAAGAGGCGGTGATCCGCGACCTGACCGTGCGCACGCTCTCTACGCTGGTCTTTCGGCTGATGGCCGAACTGGAGGAGGTGCACTCCTGCACCCTGAACCAGCGACTGGCCAACCTCATCGTGGAGCACGCCTCGGCCGATGGCGAACTACGGATGACGCAGCAGCAAATGGCCTTTCACCTGGGGACGACGCGCGAAGTGGTGGCCCGCCTGATGCGTGAACTGGTCGCGGCCCGTCATGTCGAGACGCGTCGGGGAATGACCATGGTGCGCGACGCGCCAGGCTTGGCCCGGCGCGGGGCCGGGCGCTGATTTCCATACCGGGTCGTATGGTCTAGAATCGGCTTCCTCCGGGTCTTCGATGGCCCGCCCATCTGGCCGATACCATGACTCCAAGCAACGATACGCCTCCTGTCCGCCGTTCGCGGGAGGAGCAGGTCCGTCTTGAAACCACGTTGCGCTACGTTTTCGAGCATCGCCTGCGCTTCAACGAAGTGCTCGGGCTGCGCGTCGCCTCCTTCGCGCCCGAGGCGCCCAGCCTGATGTTCGAGATGCGCCCCGAACTGATCGGTCACTACGTGCATGGACGCCTGCATGGCGGGGTGATTGCTGCCGTCCTCGATACCGTCGGTGGTTTTGCCGTAACCGTCGCGATCGCCGAGAAATATTGCGGTGAGAATACCGACCAGGTCGCTCACCGCTTCGGAAGGATCGGCACTATCGACCTGCGGACCGATTTTTTGCAGCAGGGCATTGGCAAGACCTTTACCGCCACCGGCCGCGTCACCCGGCTTGGCGGACGTATTGCATCGGTGCAGATGACACTGGAGAACGACGCCGGTACGCTCATCGCGACCGGGGGCGGCGCTTACGTGGTCAGTTAAGAGTCAGGGCTGCTCATTCCGGCCTCCGCTGGAATGAGCCAGGCGGCCTCTTAAAGAATCGGCAAGCCCTGGTGCTCGCCACGTTCGTAGACCACGTTGGCGCGGCCGACGATCAGCGGATCTAGGTTGCCGATGCGGGCCGTGTCCTTGTTGGTGTAGGGCAGCTTGTGCAGGACGTAGCGCATGGCGTTGAGACGCGCCCGCTTCTTGCAGTTCGACTTGATCACCGTCCATGGCGCGTCGGCCGTGTCGGTATGGAAGAACATCGCTTCCTTGGCCTTGGTGTAGTCGTCCCACTTGTCGAGCGATGCCATGTCGATCGGCGAGAGCTTCCATTGCTTGAGCGGATGCACCTTGCGTTCGCCGAAACGGCGACGCTGTTCCTCACGGCTGACCGAGAACCAGAACTTAATCAGGTGAGTGCCGTTGCGTGCCAGCATGCGTTCGAATTCCGGGGCCTGACGGACGAATTCGGAGTACTCGAAGTCCGAACAGAAGCCCATGACACGCTCGACGCCGGAGCGGTTGTACCAGGAACGGTCGAACAGCACGATCTCGCCGTTAGTCGGCAAATGCTGCACGTAGCGCTGGAAGTACCACTGGCCGCGCTCGATTTCCGAGGGCTTCTCCAGGGCGACGACGCGAGCGCCCCGTGGATTCAGGTGCTCCATGAAGCGCTTGATGGTGCCTCCCTTGCCGGCCGCGTCACGGCCTTCGAAGAGGATGACCACCTTCTGCCCGGTTTCCTTGACCCAGGCCTGGAGCTTGAGCAGCTCGACCTGCAGGCGGTATTTCTGCCGCTCGTAGTTGCGGCGTTGCATGAGGTTCTTGTAGGGGTAGCCGCCGTCGCGCCAGTCCTTGGCCAGTTCGTCGTCCGGGTTGCTGGCAAGCTGGCCGGCCGTCATACGTTGTTGCTTGAGCAGGCCCTTGAGCAGGGCGACCGACTCCTCGACAGGCATGCCGGCAATGACGTCACGCAAGGCGCCCTGTTTCGATTCCTGGGCACCATCGATGGCGCCTCCGACCGTAAAGCCTTCGATGCCGGCAGTACTCAGGGTGGGCGGAATGTCGCCGCTGGCAACCGCACGCGGACGAGGAGGGCGGGGCGACTTGCGTTCGGCCTTCGCGACCGGCGGCTTGGCCTGGGCGCTGGCTGCTGCAACTGGCACCCCGTCACGCCGACGCGCCTCTCTGGTGGTGCTGGTGGTTGCTGCCGGGGTCGCCGTTGCTTTTTTCCGGGTTGCCATGTCTCTCTCCCTGCGCCAGTGCGAAAAACCCTATTTCACGGCAAAGGCATGGCCTTGTCTAGTCCAGCAATTCCACCGGAATCATGGCGCGCAGCACGGTTTGCGTCTCGCCGCGACGGACGCGATTGCTCAGCCACCAGAGCGCGCCCTTTTTGATGCTCCATTCCGCTTCATGGCCGGCGAGCAGCAGCGAAGCCATGCTCCCGAGCGAGGGCTGATGGCCGACGATGAGCACCGAACCCGTCGCCTGGGGCCAGCCCGAGGCGGCGATCAGTTCCGAAACGCAGGCTTCGGGACCGATCTTGCGGTTGGTCTCGAAGGGTAGCTTGAGTGCTTCCACCGTCTGCTGTGTGCGCACTGCCGGGCTGGCGATGATGCGCAGATCCTTCGGCTGGTGCGCGCGAATCCAGGCCGCCATCGCCTGCGCCTGTTTCTGGCCGCGCTCGGTCAGCCGGCGCTTCATGTCATCGTCGCCATCCTCCGCTTCGGCGTGGCGCCATAACAGCAGGTCCATGTTTTTGTCTCCAGGAAAAGCCGGCATCGTGACCTCCATTTGTTACCGCAGCATTGCGAAAGGAACCATCCAGTTTTTTCGATTGTCTCCCGTTTCACAGGGAGCGTATTGGCTGATGAGGCAGGGCGTGGTTTAGGGTTTTCCCTCGGTTGCTTGCCAAGCGGGAGGATTCGCCGAATACTCGCCAAACGGGAGGCGATTCCAATGACAAGATGCTTTCCGCCCCAGCAGCTTTTCATAACAAGGACTGGATGGAGGAACGAGACATGAGCATGACCAACAAAGTGCGCCCTCATAAACTGGCAGCCAATGCCACCCTGTGCGCTTCCGGTTTCAACCAGGTCGGCGCCGATTCGCCGGCAATCGAGGCGATGACCGATTTCGCCCGCACCCAGGCGGTGACCGTTTCCGCCATGGCCTCGCTGGCCGAGGCCAACGCGATCATGATTTCCCGGGGGGTTCGCCTGTTGCTGGTGAGTAACGGTGACGACCGCGTCGATGGCCTGATCACCGCGCGCGATATCCTCGGCGAAAAGCCGATGCAGGTTGTTCAGGCGCGCGGCGGCAAGCGTGAAGACGTTACTGTAAAGGACATCATGGTGCCGGCCGGCAGTATCGAGACTCTCTATCTCAACGAGGTCATGAACGCCCGCGTCATCGATATCCTGAACGCCCTCAAGAGCACGGGGCGCCAGCACATCATGGTCGAGGACATCGATCCGCTGACCGGCCTGCCACGGGTGCGCGGCATCTTCTCGGCGACCCAGATCGGCCGCCTGCTCGGCGTGCCGGTGCTCGGTTTCGACCTGCCGCAGACCTTCGCCGAAATCGAGGCGGCCCTCTCCAACTGAGTTTCCGGGCGTGAGCGTTTCCGGAGAGGTGCTGCGCCAGCTGGCCTCGCAGTCCTTGCTGGCGCATTTCGCCGATCTCTGCGAAGGCGCGGTGATTGTCGACGATCAGGCGAACGTGGTCTGGATGAACGACCGCTATCCGACGCGTCTCGGCATCGCCGACCCGGTGGCGGCCATCGGCCGGCCGATCGAGGAGGTCATTCCGAACAGCCAGATGCGCCAGGTCGTCCGCGAGGGGCGGGCGATCATGCTCGATATCATGGACTTCGGCGACGAATCCTTCGTCGTGACCCGTCTGCCGCTACGCGATGCGGCGGGCACGGTGGTCGGTGCGGTCGGCTTCATGATCTACGACGATCCGCGCCATCTCGCCCCGGTGGTTTCGCGCTACCAGCGCCTGCGTGCCGATCTCGCCGAGGCCGAGCGCAAGCTGGCCGAAGCGCGGCGGACCAAATATACCTTCACCAGTTTTATCGGCAGCAGCCCCGCGATCAGCGATCTCAAGCTGGCGGCGCGGCGTGCGGCGCGGACCAGCTCGCCCGTGCTCATCCTGGGCGAAACAGGGACCGGCAAGGAACTGCTGGCGCAGGCGATCCATGCCGCCAGCCCGCGCAGCGAGGGGCGTTTCGTCGCCGTCAATATTGCCGCGGTACCCGAGTCACTGCTCGAAGCCGAGTTTTTTGGCGTCGCGCCCGGGGCCTACACCGGTGCCGACCGGCGCGGCCGCGAGGGCAAGTTCAAGCTGGCCGATGGCGGCACGCTATTTCTCGACGAAATTGGCGACATGTCGCTTGCCCTACAGGCTAAGCTCCTGCGTACGCTGCAGGAACATGAGTTCGAAGCCGTCGGCTCGAACCGGCTGGAGACCGTTGACGTCCGGGTCATCGCCGCGACCAGCCGCAACCTCGAGGCGATGGTGGCGGATGGCAGCTTCCGCGCCGATCTCTACTACCGACTCAATGTCATTCTGCTGCGGACGCCGCCCCTGCGTGAACGGCAGGAGGATATTCCGTTGCTCGCCGAGTATCTGGCCGAGCATATCTGCCGGCGGCAGGGCATCCCGGTGCTCGGTATCGCGCCGGCTGCCGTGGCACGGCTGCGCCGGCACGACTGGCCGGGTAATGTCCGCGAATTGTCCAACGTGCTCGAACGGGCGCTCCTGATGTGCGACGGCGAGTTGATCGACGCCAGCGACCTGGATGGCGTCATGCCGCCGGCCACGCCGGTCGCTTGCGCTGCCGATCCCGAGGGTGGCATGGCTGGCGCGGTGGCCCAGGCCGAGCGCAAGGCCATTGTCGATGCCCTCGGGCACTGCCAGGGCAACAAGGCCCAGGCGGCACGCCTGCTCGGCATTTCGCGGGCTGCCTTGTACGAGAAAATCGCGGCGCTGGGCATCCTGACCTCTGCTGCCTGAGTGTCTGCTCCGCCAGACAGGGTGTCCGGCAGGGCGTACAAGCTGTGGCTGGTTTGTTCTGTGTGGTTACGGATTAATTAATTAATTCAATGATTTGTGCTTCTGGCATGGAGCGTGCGAAAGCGTCTGCGCTGTCATAATTTTTCAGGAGACAAACCAAGTGGACTTCCTCATCGTACTGGGCGCTCTCGCCTTCCTGATGTTCGTGGCCTATCGCGGCTACAGCGTCATTCTCTTCGCGCCGATCGCCGCCCTCGGCGCCGTGCTCTTCATCGATCCGACCCTGGTTGCCCCTATGTTCACGGGGCTGTTCATGGACAAGATGGTCGGCTTCGTCAAAAACTTCTTCCCGGTTTTCCTGCTCGGGGCCGTCTTCGGGAAGGTTATCGAGCTCTCCGGCTTCTCCAAGGCCATCGTCGCCTCAGTCATCAAGCTGATCGGCCGCGAGCGGGCGATGCTCTCCATCGTCCTGGTCTGCGCCTTGCTGACTTACGGTGGCGTCTCGCTGTTCGTCGTCGTCTTCGCGGTCTATCCGTTTGCCGCCGAGATGTTCCGCCAGGGCGGCATCCCCAAGCGCCTGATTCCCGGCACCATCGCGCTCGGCGCCTTCACCTTCACGATGGACTCGCTGCCCGGTACGCCGCAGATCCAGAACATCATCCCGACCACCTTCTTCAAGACCGACATCTACGCCGCCCCCTGGCTCGGCATCATCGGTGCGCTGTTCATCTTTGTCGTCGGCATGCTCTACCTGGAGAGCGCCCGTCGCCGTGCCGCCAAGGCCGGCGAAGGCTATGGCGAGGGCCATACCAACGAGCCGGAAGCGTTCGAGCATGAAAAGCTGGCGCATCCGCTGATTGCCATCCTGCCGCTGGTCATGGTCGGTGTCATGAACAAGGTGTTCACCAACGCCATTCCGCTGCTCTATGGCGAGAAGGTTTCCTTCATCCCGGCCGTCATTGGCAAGGCGGCACCGGTCGTCCAGCAGACCAAGGCGGTCGCCGCCATCTGGGCGGTCGAAGGTGCACTGCTGATCGGCATCGCCACCGTCTTCCTGTTCGCCTGGAAGACCGTGTTCGCCAAGTTTGCCGAGGGCAGCAAGTCGGCCATCGGCGGCGCCTTGCTGGCCACCATGAACACTGCTTCCGAATACGGTTTCGGCGCCGTGATCGCCGCGCTGCCGGGCTTCCTGGTCGTCGCCAATGCACTCGGTTCGATCCCGAATCCATTGATCAACGAGGCGATCACGGTCACGGCGCTGGCCGGCATCACCGGTTCCGCCTCTGGCGGCATGGGTATCGCGCTGGCGGCGATGGCCGATACCTTTATCGCCAATGCCCAGGCGGCCGGCATCCCGCTTGAGGTCTTCCACCGCGTCGCCTCGATGGCTTCCGGCGGCATGGATACTTTGCCGCATAATGGCGCAGTCATCACGCTGCTGGCGGTGACCGGCCTGACCCACCGCCAGTCGTACAAGGACATCTTCGCCATTACCTGCATCAAGACGGCGGCCGTGTTCGTGGTGATCGGCGTTTTCTACGCCACGGGCATCGTCTGATCGCGCGATAACGACAACAAGGAGACAAACATGGCACTTTCCCGTCACCCCATGGCGAATTCGCTGCGTGCTTCCGATACCGGCAAGGTCGTGTCGGCGCGCGATGCGGTTCGCCTGATCAAGGATGGCGACACCGTCGCCACCGGCGGCTTCGTCGGTATCGGTTTCGCCGAAAACATCGCCATCGCGCTTGAAGAGCGCTTTCTCGAGGGCGAGCAGGCTGACATGCACGGCCTCGGCAGTCCGCGTAACCTGACCCTGATCTACGCGGCCGGGCAGGGCGATGGCAAGGAGCGCGGCCTCAATCACCTCGGTCACGATGGCTTGGTCGGCCGCGTACTCGGCGGCCACTGGGGCTTGGTGCCCAAGCTGCAGCAACTGGCCGTTTCCAACCGCATTGAGGCCTACAACCTGCCGCAGGGGGTGATCGCCCACCTGTTCCGCGACATTGCCGCCGGCAAGCCGGGAACGATCACCCGGGTCGGCCTCGGCACTTTCGTCGATCCGCGCTTCGGCGGCGGCAAGCTCAACGAGAAGACGACGGCCGACGTCGTCCGTCTCATGGAAATCGACGGTGAGGAATACCTGTTCTACAAGGCGCTGCCGATCAATGTCGGCATCATCCGCGGCACGACGGCCGATCCGGACGGCAACATCACCATGGAGAAGGAGGCGCTGACGCTGGAAGCACAGGCCATCGCCATGGCGGCGCGCAATTCGGGCGGCGTCGTCATCGTTCAGGTCGAGCGCATTGCCGAGCGCGGCACGCTCAACCCGCGCCAGGTGAAGATTCCCGGCATCCTGGTCGATTGCGTCGTGGTCGCCGAGAAGCCGGAATACCACATGCAGACCTTCAGCGAGCAATACAACGCGGCCTACGCCGGCGAGATCAAGGTGCCGCTGTCGGCGATCGCCGCGATGCCGATGAGCGAACGCAAGATCATCGCCCGCCGGGCGGCGCTGGAGCTTAAGGCCAACGCCATCGTCAATCTCGGTATCGGCATGCCGGAAGGTGTCGCCAACGTCGCGGCCGAGGAGCAGGTGATCGATCTCATGACGCTAACCGCCGAACCCGGCGTCATCGGCGGCGTGCCGGCCGGCGGCATGAGCTTCGGGGCAGCGACCAACGCCCAGGCGATCATCGACCAACCCAGCCAGTTCGACTTCTACGACGGCGGCGGCCTCGATATTGCCTTCCTCGGGCTGGCTCAGGCCGACCGCCAGGGCAATCTCAACGTCTCCAAGTTCGGTCCGCGCCTGGCCGGCGCCGGCGGCTTCATCAACATTTCGCAGAATGCCAAGAAGGTCGTCTTCGTCGGTACCTTCACGGCCGGCAACCTCGAGGTGGCGATTGAGGAAGGCAAGTTGCGGATTCTCGAAGACGGCAAGTCGGTCAAGTTCGTCGACGAGGTCGAGCACCGCACCTTCAGCGGCCCGCAGGCCGCCAAGTGGGGCAAGGCCGTGCTCTACATCACCGAGCGCTGCGTCTTCAAGCTGACGGCAGAGGGGCTGGAACTCACCGAAATCGCACCGGGCGTGGATCTGCAGAAGGACATTCTCGACAAGATGGATTTCAAGCCCATCATCCGCGTTGAGCCGAAGCTGATGGATGCGCGCATCTTCAGCGACGAGCCGATGAACATCCGTCCCGGCATGCTCGAACGCCCGCTAGCCGAGCGCCTCTCCTACGACGCCGCGCAGGATCTGTTCTTCGTCGATTTCGCCGGGCTGTCAGTGCGCAGCGAGGGCGACATCGCGAACATTCTGGAAGCGGTCGAGGCGGCGCTGGCGCCGATCGGCCACAAGGTGAACGCCATCGTTAATTACGACCGCTTCTCCATCGTGCCCGAGCTGGTCGACGACTACATCGGTGTCGTCAAGGGCATCATGGAGCGGCACTACCACGATGTGACGCGCTACACCTCCAACACCTTCCTGCGCATGAAGCTGGGCGAGGCGCTGGAAAAGCAGCAGATCGCGCCGCACATCTTCGAGAGTGCCGACGAAGCGGCCGGCAAGCTGCGTCGGGAGTGATGACCTGCCGGTCATTAGCTCTCTGACATCCCGTGTCGGCGCGGTATCATTCACCGGTTTTCGCGCGCGACACGGGCTTATTGCATGAATCTCTCTTTTTCTGGATTTCTGGCCGGGCGGAAGGCCCAACTTGGCCTGGCCTTGCTCGTCATCGTGGTGCTTGTCCTCCTGTTTTCGGGCGGCACCGACAAGCCAGCAGATAAGCCCGCTGACAACGCCATTTCCGGGGCTGCCAAGCCGGCGCTCAGCGTCACGCTGGTCGCGCCGCAGTCGCTCGACTGGCCGAAAGTGCTGCCCGCCAACGGTAATGTCGTGGCCTGGCAGGAGGCCGTGATCGGTGCCGAGATCAGCAACTACCGCATTACCGAGGTGGCGGTGCAGGTCGGCGATACGGTGAAGAAGGGGCAGGTCCTGGCGCGCATCGCCAGCGACACCGTGGCCAGCGAACTGGCCGAGGCGCGGGCGGCGGTGGCCGAACTGCAGGCCAGCGCGACCGAGGCCAAGGATAATGCGGCGCGTGCCGCCGAGTTGCGCGAAAAAGGCTTCTACAGTTCGCAACTCAATACCCAGTACCAGACGGCGCAGCACACCGCCTATGCGCGCCTCGCGGCCGGCAAGGCACGCCTGCTGGCGGCCGAGGTCAAGATGGGCAAGACGACGGTGCTGGCGCCGGATGGCGGCATCATCTCGGCGCGCAGCGCCACGGTCGGCTCGCTGACCCAGCCCGGGCAGGAACTGTTCCGGCTGATTCGCGGCGGCCGCCTGGAGTGGCGTGCGGAAGTACCGTCTGCCGAACTGGCCAACGTTCGGCCGGGGCTGTCGGCTAGGCTGACCGGCCCGGGCGGCGAGTCGGTCGATGGCACGGTGCGCGCCGTCGCGCCCAGCGTCGATCCGCAGACCCGTAACGGCCTGGTCTATGTCGATCTGCCGGCCAACAGCCCGATCCGCGCCGGCATGTTCGCGCGCGGCGAGTTCCGCCTGGCCCAGAGCCCCGCCCTGACCTTGCCGCAGTCCGCGGTCGTCCTGCGCGAGGGCTTTGCCTACGCCTTCCGGCTCGAAGGCTCGGACCGTGTCGCCCAGACCAAACTCGAACTGGGCCGTCGCCAGGGCGACCGCGTCGAGGTCGTCACTGGCTTGACACCGGCTGCGCGGGTCGTTGAAAGCGGTGCTGGCTTCCTCGCTGACGGTGATGTCGTCAAGGTCGTCGAAAGCGAAGCCAAGCCGTGATCAACGTTTCCTCCTGGTCGATCCGGAACCCGACCCCGGCCATCCTGCTCTTCATCATGCTGACGCTGGCCGGGCTGATGGCCTTCAAGGCCATGAAGATCCAGCAGTTCATGGACGTGGACCTGCCGACCGTGACCGTCACCGCCTCGTTGCCTGGCGCGGCGCCGGCGCAAATGGAAACCGAGGTGGCGCGCAAGATCGAGAATTCGGTCGCCACCCTGCAGGGCATCAAGCACATCTATACCAAGGTGCAGGACGGCACCGCCATCGTCACCGTCGAATTCCGCCTGGAAAAACCGACCCAGGAGGCGGTGGACGACGTGCGCGACGCCGTGTCGCGCATCCGCTCCGACCTGCCGGGCGACCTCAGGGATCCGGTGATCAGCAAGATCAACGTCGCCGGCGCGCCGATCCTGACCTACACCGTGGCATCGAGCCGGATGGACGACGAGGCGCTCTCCTGGTTCGTCGACAATACGGTGACGAAGGCCATCCTCAGCGTGCGCGGCGTCGGTGCCGTGGCCCGCGTCGGCGGGGTGACGCGCGAAGTCCATATCGAACTCGACCCGGCCCGCCTGCTCGCCCTCAATACGACTGCCTCGGATATTTCCCGGCAATTGCGCCAGGTCCAGCAGGAGGCCTCGGGCGGGCGTTCCGATGTCGGGGGCGTCGAGCAGTCGATCCGTACCATCGCCACGGTGCAGACGGCGGCCGAACTGGGGGCGCTCGACATGGTGCTCTCGGATGGCCGCAAGATACGGCTCGACCAGGTGGCGACGGTGACCGATACCGTGGCCGAACAACGTTCGGCGGCCTTGCTCAACGGCAAGCCGGTGGTTGGTTTCGAGATCACACGCAGCCGTGGGGCCGGCGAGGTCGAACTGGCGCACGCCGTGGTGGCGACGCTCGAGCGGCTCAAGGCAGAGCATCCCGATATCACCATTACCGAGGCCTTCAACTTCGTCGATCCAGTGCAGGAAAATTTCGACGGCTCGATGTCACTGCTCATCGAGGGCGCTGCCCTGGCCGTGCTCGTCGTCTGGCTCTTCCTGCGCGATGGGCGGGCCACCTTCGTTTCAGCGGCGGCGCTGCCGCTGTCGGCGATTCCGACCTTCGCGGTGATGTACCTGATGGGCTTCACGCTCAACGTCGTCACCCTGCTCTCGATGTCGCTGGTGGTCGGCATCCTGGTCGACGACGCGATCGTCGAAATCGAGAACATCATGCGCCACCTGCGCCTGGGCAAGACGCCCTACCAGGCGGCGATGGAGGCGGCCGATGAGATCGGCCTGGCGGTCATCGCCACCACCTTCACGCTGATCGCCGTTTTTCTGCCGACCGCCTTCATGAGCGGCGTCGCCGGCAAGTTCTTCGTCCAGTTCGGGTGGACGGCGGCAATTGCCGTTTTCTTCTCGCTGGTCGTCGCCCGCATGCTGACGCCGATGATGGCGGCCTACATTCTCAAGCCGCCCAAAAAAGAACATCCCGAGCCGCGTTGGCTCGATGTCTATGCCGGCTGGGCGGCCTGGTGTCTGAAGCACCGCATCCTGACCATGCTGGCGGCGACGGTGTTTTTCTTCGGCTCCTTCATGCTCGTGCCTTTCCTGCCGACCGGCTTCCTGCCGCCGGACGACCTCTCGCAAACCCAGGTTTACCTGTCGCTGGCGCCGGGCAGTACCTTCAAGGAAACGCTCGCCACCGCCGAGCAGGCACGGGAGATCATTCAGAAGCATCCGCATGTGAAGATGGTCTATACCGCCATCGGCGGTGGGGCCGCGGGCAGCGACCCCTTCGCGCCGCGCGGCGCGGCCGAGGTGCGCAAGGCGACGCTGACCATCAACCTGACCCCGCGCAAACAGCGCGGTGGCGTGACCAAACAGGCCGTGGAGCGGGAGTTTCGCGAGGCGCTGGCCGAATTGCCGGGCGTCCAGGTCAAGGTCGGCTTTGGCGGCTCGAACGAGAAATACGTGCTGGTGCTGGCCAGTGAGAACGGCCCCGTGCTGTCCGAACATGCGCGCCTGGTCGAGCGCGACCTGCGCAGCATTCCCGGCGTCGGCAACGTGACGACGACGGCCAGCCTGGTCCGGCCGGAACTGGTCATCCGCCCCGATTTTGCCCGCATGGCCGACCTCGGCGTGACCTCGGCGGCCATCGCCGACACCCTGCGCATTGCCACGGCCGGCGACTACGACCAGAGCCTCGCCAAGCTCAACCTGCAGCAACGCCAGGTACCCATCGTCGTCAAGTTGCCGCCGCTGGCCCGCCAGGATCTCGGCCTGCTTGAACGCCTGACCGTGCCCGGCAAACATGGCCCGGTGACGATCGCCAATGTCGCCAGCCTGAGCATTGCCGGCGGCCCGGCTGAAATCGACCGCTACGACCGCCTGCGCAACATCAATTTCGAGATCGAACTGAACAGTCAGCCGCTCGGCGAAGTCGAGAAGCAGGCGCTGGCCATGCCCAGTTTGCAGAACCTGCCGCCCGGCGTGATCCAGACCACGATCGGCGATGCCGAGGCGATGGGCGAACTGTTCGCCAGCTTTGGGCTGGCCATGGCGACCGGCGTGCTCTGCATCTACATCGTGCTGGTCCTGCTCTTCAAGGATTTCGTCCAGCCGGTGACCATTCTCGCGGCACTGGTCCTCTCCATTCCTGGTGCTTTCCTGGCGCTCTTCGTGACGCAGACGGCGCTCTCCATGCCGTCGATGATCGGCCTGATCATGCTCATGGGCATCGCCACCAAGAACTCCATCCTGCTTGTCGATTACGTCGTGCTGGCGCGCCGTGAGCACGGACTGAACCGCTGGGAGGCGCTGCTCGACGCCTGCAGCAAGCGGGCGCGGCCGATCATCATGACCACCATCGCCATGGGCGCCGGCATGATGCCGATTGCGCTCGGCATCGGTACCGACCCCAGCTTCCGTGCGCCGATGGCCATCGTCGTCATCGGCGGCCTGATCACCTCGACTTTCCTCAGCCTGCTGGTGATTCCGGTGGTGTTTACCTATGTCGATGACCTGATCAACGCAGTGCGGACACGACTGGGCCTGAAACCGCATTGAACGCCATCTGGCGCTGCACTTGCATCAGTCACGGTGAACCCGAAAATTGGCCAAAAATCCGGGTTCACCACAGATCTCAGATTTTGCCCTGCAGCCCCTCAAACGCGTCGTTGGCCGACAGATAAACCTCGCCCGACAGGGCCTGCCAGAAGCCGGTGCGCATCAGGCGGTCCTGCACCGGGCCCTTGACCTCGGCGAGGTGCAGGCGAATCTGGCGCTCGCTGAGGTCGCGGTTGAGTTCGTCGAAGACCTCGACAGCCGTGGCGTCCATCAGGTTCACCGCGCTCATCACCAGCACTAGGTCGCGGGCGTCGCCATGGGCGGCCAGCGCACGGTTGATGTAGTCCTCGACGGCGCTCAGGTTGCCGAAGAACAGGCGCTCGTCGATGCGGATGAAGAGCGCGCCGGGCAGGGTTTCCACGTCATGCCGCTCGACATTGCGGAAA
>JAEUOD010000121.1 GCA_016791065.1 Dechloromonas sp.
GGATCGGAGACAGTTCAATGTTCTCGAAGGCCTCGCCGCGCGGCGTGTGGTGCAAGTGGAGCACGCGCTCGCGCTGCCCCGAGCGCAGGCTACGCTGCAGCGGGCAGGATTCGCCTGCCTGATCGCAGGGTACCGTGAAGCGGTGCGAGACCTCGTAGCACTTGCGACCGACGACGTCGGTCGAACCTCTCCAGTTTTGCCGATAGGCATCGTTGGCGGCCAGGATGCGGTAATCGCGGTCGCACAGGATATGCGGTTCGGGTAAGGATTCGAGAAAGGAAACGAGTTCGCTCAGTGATTGCCCTTCACCGCTCATGCCACACCTCCGCCGAATAACTGCCAAATAACTGCCATTGTGCCATATGGCAGCCCATAGAAACTGATGACAATATGTCGCAGGGCAATCAAATCATATACTTGCGACTCACAAGCTCCTCGCTGCCAGCTGGCACGCGTCTTGATAAGCAAATACTGATATTAATCCTTGGAGTTTGTTCATGAATCCGCGCGACCGACATCTGCGCAAGGAGATCGCCATCATCCTGATCGTCAAGCTGATCGCCATCACCGCGTTGTGGTGGGCCTTCATTCGCGACGCCCGGGTCAATGTTGATGTGGCTGAAACCGCCCGGCACATCGGCGGCCATGAGCCAAACACCGTCACCCCAACCCGGCAAGGAGCCCTCAATGCTCAGTGAGCAACTCGTCGACCTGTCCCGATTACAGTTCGCCGTCACCGCCCTGTACCACTTCCTGTTCGTGCCGCTGACCATTGGCATGACCTGGATCCTGGTCATCATGGAATCGGTCTACGTGATGACCGGCAAGACAATCTACAAGGACATGACCCGCTTCTGGGGCAAGCTGTTCGGCATCAACTTCGCGCTTGGCGTGACCACCGGCATCACCATGGAGTTCCAGTTCGGCACCAACTGGGCGTACTACTCGCACTACGTCGGCGACATCTTCGGCGCCCCGCTGGCGATCGAGGGGCTGATGGCCTTCTTCCTCGAATCGACCTTCATCGGCCTGTTCTTCTTCGGCTGGGACCGCCTGTCGCGCAAGCAGCACCTGCTGGTCACCATCCTCATGGCCGTCGGCACCAACCTTTCAGCCTTGTGGATACTGATCGCCAACGGCTGGATGCAGAATCCGGTCGGCGCCGAGTTCAGCTACATCACGATGCGCATGGAGATGGTCGATTTCTGGGCCGTGCTGTTCAACCCGGACGCCCAGGCCAAGTTCGTCCATACCGTCTCGGCCGGTTATGTCACCGGCGCCATGTTCGTGCTCTCGATCTCCGCCTTCTATCTGCTGCACGGCCGCGATGTCGAGTTCGCCAAGAAGAGTTTCCGTATCGCTGCCGCTTTCGGTTTCGCCTCGATCTGCTCGGTCATCGTGCTCGGCGACGAATCCGGCTACACCGTCGGCGAAGCCCAGCAGACCAAGCTCGCCGCCATGGAAGCGATGTGGGAGACCGAGCCGGCACCGGCCGGCTTCAACCTGATCGCCATCCCCAACGAAGCCGAGATGAAAAACGATTTCGCCATCGAGATTCCCTGGGTCATGGGCATCATCGGCACCCGCTCGCTCGACAAGCAGATTCCCGGCATCCGTGAAATCCGCGAGAAGAACCGCGAGCGCATCGTCTCCGGTATGGAAGCTGTGACCGCCCTCGAAGCCCTGCGCAAAAACCCCGCCGATGCCGCGATGAAGGCCGAGTTCGAGGCACACAAGGCCGACTTGGGTTTCGGACTGCTACTCAAGAAGTACGTCACCAACCTGCAGGACGTCACCCCGGAAATCATCGAAAAGGCCGTTGCCGACACCATTCCCCGTGTCACGCCGCTGTTCTGGAGCTTCCGCCTGATGGTCGCCTTCGGCTTCCTGATGCTCGCCCTCTTTGGCGCCGCCCTCTGGACTTCGGTCAAGGGCAACTTTGCCGACAAGCCCTGGCTGCTGCGTGCTGCCCTCTGGATGCTGCCCTTGCCCTGGCTGTCCTGCGAACTCGGCTGGTTCGTCGCCGAGTACGGCCGCCAGCCCTGGACCATCTACGGCGTGCTGCCCACCCACCTGTCGGTCTCGACCCAATCGGTGGGCAGTCTCTACGGCTCGCTGGCCGGTTTCGTCGGCTTCTACACCGTCCTTCTCATCGTCGAGATGTACTTGATGACCAAGTTCGCCAAGCAAGGCCCGGGCAGCCTCGGCACCGGCCGCTACGCCCACGAAACCGCCCACGCCTGAGGAATAAGAGATGCTTGATTACCCCTCCCTGAAAATCATCTGGTGGCTGCTCGTCGGTGTGCTGCTCATCGGCTTCGCGATCATGGACGGCCACGACATGGGCGTTGGCACCCTGCTGCCCTTCGTCGGCAAGGACGACGTCGAGCGCCGCATCGTCATCAACACCGTCGGCCCGCACTGGGACGGCAACCAGGTCTGGTTCATCACCGGGGGCGGCGCCATCTTCGCGGCCTGGCCGCTGGTCTACGCCACCGCCTTCTCGGGCTTTTACTGGGCCATGCTGGCCGTCCTCTGGGCTCTGTTCTTCCGCCCGGTCGGCTTCGATTACCGCAGCAAGATCAACAACCCGACCTGGCGCGCTACCTGGGACTGGGGACTCTTCATTGGTGGTGCCGTGCCGCCGCTAATCTTCGGGGTGGCCTTCGGCAATCTGTTCCAGGGCGTGCCCTTCCAGTTCGCCGACAACCTGATGTCCACCTACACCGGCAGCTTCTGGGGCCTGCTCAATCCCTTCGCCCTGCTCTGCGGCGTGGTGTCGACGGCGATGATCACTTTCCATGGGGCGGTCTATCTGATGCACCGGACGGAAGGCGAGGTTTACCGCCGGTCGCAGCGCGCCATGCTGATTTTCGGCGGCCTTTTGCTGGCGACGTTCTCGGCGGCCGGCATCTGGCTGTGGCAGGGCATCGAGGGTTATGCCATCGACTCCGTCATCGATGCCACCGCGTTGCCCAACCCGCTCGACAAGACCGTCGTGCGCCAGGCCGGCGCCTGGCTGGCAAACTACGGCCACTACCCGGCGACCATGGCCTTGCCCGCCCTGGCCTATGCCGGCACGCTGGCCGCCATGCTGCTCGCCGTCAATGGCGCGACGCTGGCCGCCTTCGTTGCCTCGGCGCTGACCATCGTCGGCATCATCGGCACCGCCGGTGCCTCGCTCTTCCCCTTCATCATGCCCTCGTCCACCGATCTGCGATCCAGCCTGACGGTCTGGGACAGTGTCTCCAGCCAGCTCACGCTGTCGATCATGCTCTGGGCCACCGTCATCTTCATGCCGCTGATCATCCTGTACACCAGCTGGGCCTACAAGGTCATGGCCGGCAAGGTGACGGCGGCCTACATCCGCGAAAACGAACACGCCGCCTACTAAGGAGATTTCCATGAACACATGCACTTGCCAGGCCGAATCCTTCAGCATCAGTAACAGTCCCGCCCGCCGGCAGTGGCTGATCGCCACTGCCGGTGTCGGCGGCGCCCTGACGCTGGCCGCCCTGACCCCCTTCGTCAGCAGCCTCCTCCCCTCGGAGCGGGCCAAGGCGGCCGGTGCCCCGGTCGAGGTCGATGTCAGCAAACTCGCTCCCGGCGACATGATGATCGTCGAATGGCGCGGCAAGCCGGTGTGGATCCTGCACCGCACGCCGGAAATGCTCGCCGCCACGAAGAAGGCTGAGCCCTTCCTCGTCGACCCCGGCTCGGAGAAGCCCCAGCAGCCAGCCTATGCTGCCAATGAATTCCGCTCGCGCAAGCCGGAACTGCTGGTGGCGGTGGGCATTTGCACCCACCTCGGCTGCTCGCCATCGAAGGCCTTCGAGGCCGGCGATCCGGCGCTCGGCGCCGACTGGCCGGGCGGTTTCCTCTGCCCCTGCCATGGTTCGACCTTCGATTTTGCCGGCCGCGTCTTCAAGAACAAGCCCGCCCCGACCAACCTCGAAGTGCCGCCCCACACCTTCCTGAGCGACGCCCGCCTGGTGATCGGCAGCGACGACGTTACGAAATCCTGAAGTAGAACCCGGAGATTCACAGCATGTGGTATTTCACCTGGATGTTGGGCATCGGCTTCGCTGTCCTGCTCGCCATTCTCAATGCACTCTGGGGCGAGAATGAAGACGCCCGCATCCGCTCACGGCAGGCTAGCAGTCATGGCCATCACGACTGAAAGCGCCGGACCAGCATCACCGGGCATTGCGCCATTGCCATTTGCCGTCGGCCTCTGCCTGCTCATCGTCATGACCATCCTGCCAGGCATCGCCACCGATGGCGCCGGCCGGGCAGATCACAGCGCAGCCATGCTCATTTTCTGGAGCATGAGTGCCGGCTTCGTTCGCGGCGTCGGCTTCATTCCGCAGCATGCCGTGCCGCGCTTGCTGCTTTCCACGCTTGCCTGCCTTTTCTCACTCGGCCTGGCCGGCCTGCGCCTGGGCATGCTCGACCGTTTCGGCTAATCCCATCTTTCAAGGAAACATCATGCAAATCGCCGTTACCAGCCAGAACCGCAAAACCATCACCGAGCACGCCGGCAAGTGCCGCAAGTTCTGGATCTACGACATCCAGGCCGGCTGCATTGCCGACAAACAGTTGATCGAACTCCCCATCGAACAAAGTTTCCATGCGAGCCAAGGCGCCCTGGCCGAGCCACTGGTCGGCATCAACGTACTGATTACCGCCAGCATGGGGGCCGGCCTGCATCAGCGACTGAAGCAGAACGGCATTCAACCGGTGATCACGCTGGAAGAGGATCCGGATACCGCTGTCGCCGCCTTCCTTGGCAATACGCTGGCTGTGCTGCATACAGACCATGCGCATCATTGCCACGAGCACGAACACGGGCACCATCACGGGCACCATCATGGGCATGAGCACGCGCACTGATCGCAATTCGCCTCCATGAGAAAACCTCCTATCCCCCGCCTCCCCATTCAGGGCCTGATCATTCGTTGCCTGGCGGCATCCGGAGCCACGCCGCCGGCGGGCTGCTCGTGGGCGGCGAGCGCAGCTTTTTGCGGCGGGGCTGACGATGCTCTGGACGGCGAAACTGCCCTCGCAACCGCCCTGGAGAGCCCCGCAAAATCCCGGCAATCGCTTAATATAAGCAATTCCTACTAAACCAATCTCATACTGGACATCGCATGAAGCAAACGCTGCTGCAGGAAAAATATCCCATTTTCGTCGCCGAGATCGGCAAGAGCGAAACTCCTTACCAGACGGTCGAGGCGCTCGTCGACTACTACAAGGGCAAGATTGCCGAAAATCCCAAGGTTCAGTTCATCGGGGTTTTCGACCATTACGCCCACACCACGAAAATCGGCGGCCCAATCGTCGAGGGCATGACGGCCGCCGTCGATATCATCTTTTGTTTCGGCTTCGCCATCCCGACGCCGCAGATGCTGGCCGTTCGCCCGCGCTCGATCGGCATTGCCGACATGGGCGACAAGTTCGTCGTCAGCTTCATGGAAGCCCCGATGCAACCGGCCAACGAAGCCATGGAAGCCTGGACGCGCGCCCTGCGCAACGCCTGATTTCGCTGACACCTCACGACTGCGACCCCGGTTGCCCAGGCGCCGGGGTCATTTGCTTTTGACGCTCGGAAACCAAGGAAAAAGCCCATGTCCGCACTCACCGTTCTCGGTCTTGCCAGCCTCGGCAGCATCGGTGCCATGGCCGGTGCCGCCGGCATCGCTGCCGCGCCAAGCCGCTGGCACGAACGCCTGCTGCCGCTCTTGCTCGCCTATTCGGCGGGCAGCATGCTGGCCACCGCCTTTCTTGGCATGCTGCCCCGCGCCTACCAATCGCTAAACCCACTGGCTGCCGGTTTCACTATCCTCGCCGGGATCGGACTGATGCTGCTGATCGAACGCTTCAGCCACTGGCATCACTGCCATGCGGACGATTGCAGCGAGCGTACGCAACGCGGCCGACTGATCCTCTATGGCGATGCCTTCCACAATTTTGTCGACGGCATCGTCATCGCCGCCGCCTTCCTGACCTCGCCGACCGTCGGCGTCGCCGCCACGCTGGCAGTCATCGCCCACGAGGTACCGCAGGAAATGGGCGACTATGCCGTGCTCGTCAGTTCGGGATTGGGTCGCTGGCAGGCGCTGGGCTGGAACCTGCTCTCCGCCTCGACCACCCTGCCCGGCGCCCTGCTCGGCTACTGGCTGCTTGACGAAGCCCGGGCGATCATTCCCTACGCCCTGGCCCTGTCGGCCGCCAGTTTCCTCTACATCGCGTTCGGCGACCTGTTACCCCGCATCCACCAAGCTGCCGGCAAAAACGCCCGCAACCGCAACGAGCAATACGCCATGCTGATTCTCGGCATGGCAACCATCGCCCTGATCCGCGTGCATCACGCTTGAGCCGGTTTCTTCCCGAACAACCCATCGGTGAGTTTGACGTACCACGCCGCCGACTGCACCTGGATGATGTAGGCCAGCGTGATGACCAGCGCGGCATCGGAACTGCCGGCCGCGCCGAAGGCATTCATGGCGAGTGCCAAGGCGATCGACAGGTTGCGCATCACGGTGCCATAGACCAGGGCGATGGCATCGCCGCGCGGCAGCATGAAGCGGGCGACCAGGGTACTCAGCCCATAGTTGACAACATAGAGCGCCAGCAGCGGCAGGATCAAATGCAGCAATTCGCCCGGCCGAGCGACCAGATCACCCGCCTTGAGGGCGATGGCGACAAAGACGATACCGAGCACGCCAAGCGTCGAGAAGGGTGGGAAGCGCGGCGCCCATTCGCTTTGAAAGGCTTTCTGCCCGTGCTTCTTGATCAGGTAGCTCTGCGTCAGGTGGCCGGCCATCATGGGCATAAAAACGATGACGACGATCTGCCGGAAGACGGCGAACAGATCGACGGGGATATCCGCCCCCATCAACCATTGCACGTAGAAGGGCGTGGCCAGCGAACCAAGGATCAGCCCAAGCACCGTCATCTTGACCGCCGCGCCGAGGTTGCCGCCGGCAAAGCCGGTCCAGGAAATGGTCATGCCGCTGGTCGGCAACAGTGCGGCCAGCAGAAGGCCCATCGCGTAAAAAGGCTGCTCGGGAAAGAAGGTGCGGCCGATGCCGAGGGCAACGAAGGGAATGATCCCGAAGTTGATCACCTGGCTCAGCAATTGCGCCTTGATGTCGCCGCCTTCGAGAACCTTGGCCAGCTTGAGGCTGACCATCATCGGATAGACCATCAGGAAGGTCAGCGGAATGATCAGGTTCTTCAGCCAGGCCGTCGGCACCGCCAGGCCGAAAACGAACCCCAGCACCATGGTCACCGGTATGGCGAGAATCAGGTTCTTGGATATCAGCGACAGCAACTTCAACATGGTGTTCTCCGGATGACGCCCCGCATGGCACACCCCGCCAGCCTTGAGGCCAACGCAATATTAGAATTCAATTATACATCGCCATTTGCGAGGAGCTCGGCTAAGATTCGGCGCTTCGCCGCAGATCGACATTCCTAAGCTCAGCCCATGCCGCTTACCAAGACATTCGGCCTTTTTCGCACCCGCCCCCGCCTGACGGCCGCCGTTGGCATTGCCTTCCTTGCACTCGCGGCGACCATCGCAGCCCCCCGCCTGCTCGGCCCGAAAATCGTTGTCGTCACGGCAACACAGGGCGAACTGCTGCAGTCGGTCGTCGCCAGCGGCAAAGTGCGTTCGCCACAGCGCGTCGATCTGGCCAGCCAGATCAGCGGGCGGGTGACACAGGTAGCGGTGCGTGAAGGACAGAATGTCGCCGCCGGCGATCTCCTGATCCAGCTCGACGACGCCGAATGGCAAGCCAGCGTCGCCCAGGCGGCAGCCAGCCTGGTGCAGAGTGAAACCCGGCTGGCCCAGATGCGCCAGCTGGCCCAGCCGCTGGCCGAACAAGCGCAGTTGCAGGCGGATGCGAACCTGGCCCAGGCACGGCGTAACTTCGAGCGGACCCGCGACCTCGCTGCAAAAGGATTTTTCAGCAAGAACCAGCTGGATGACGCGCAACGCAATCTCGATGTCGCTGAAAGCCAATACAAGAGCACGCAATTGCAGTTACGCAGCAACCAGGCTGGCGGCAGCGATTACCGACTGGCTGCGGCAGCGGTCGACCAGGCTCGCGCCAGCCTGGCCCTTGCCCGATCCAAACTGGACTACACCCGAATGACGGCCCCGGTTGCCGGCACCGTCCTGACCCGCCTGGTCGAACCCGGTCATACGGCGCAGCCCGGCAAGATTCTGATGACGCTCTCGCCGGCCGGCGAGACCGAACTGCTCGTCCAGATCGACGAAAAGAATCTCGGCCTGCTCAAGCTGGGCCAGAAGGCGCAGGCCTCGGCCGATGCCTATCCGGATCGCCGTTTCGCCGCCGAGATCAATTTCATCAGCCCCGCCGTCGATCCGCTGCGCGGCTCGGTCGAAGTCCGCCTGCGCGTGCCGGAGCCGCCCGACTACCTGCGCCAGGAAATGACCGTCTCGATCGACATCGAGACTGCCCGCCACGCCAATGCCCTGACCGTGCCGGCCGATACCGTGCGCGACGCCGGCGGACGCCAGCCCTGGGTTCTGGTCGTGCGCGACGGCAGCTTGCAACGCCAGGAGGTCGATCTCGGCGCGCGCAGCGATGGCCGCATCGAAATCCGCCGGGGCCTCGCCGCGGGTGAGCAAATCGTACCGGCCAGCCAGCCGGCACCGCCGCCCGGCAGCCGCGTCCGCGCCATCGCCGGCTGACATGCACCCCTGGCTGCCCTTCGAGTGGATCGCCGCTACCCGCTTCCTGCGCGAGGGGCGGATGCAGAGCTTGCTGATCATCGTCGGCGTTGGGGTCGGCGTTTCGGTCATCGTTTTCATGTCGGCCCTGCTGTCCGGCCTGCAATCCAACCTGGTCAAGCGCACCCTGAGTTCGCAGGCGCACATCGTCCTGTTGCCGCCCGAGGAAGTGGCGCGGCCGCAGCGCGACGATGACGGCGACCTTGGCCCTTTGCTCCAGAAACAGGCCCAGCGCCTGCGCTCGATCGACCAGTGGCAGAAGATCCGCGACCGCCTCGGCGCACTGCCCGAAATCGCGGCCGTCTCGCCAGTCGCCTCCGGCCCGGCCTTCGCGGTGCGCGGCGATGCCAACAAGTCGGTGACGCTGCTCGGTATCGAGCCGGAGCACTACACGCGCATCATCGCCCTCGACGAAAAGATCGTCGCCGGCAAGCTACGCCTCAATGCCGGCGATACGGTGATCGGCATCGAACTGGCCAAGGACCTCGGGGCCGGCGTCGGCGATAAGCTCCGCCTCAACAGCGGCAGCGGCGCTACCGATACGCTGACCATCACCGGCCTGTTCGATCTCGGCAACAAGGGCGTCAATGCGCGCAACGTCTATGTCGGACTGCGCAGCGCGCAAACCCTGCTCGATCTGGTCGGCGGCATTTCCAGCTTCGACCTCAGCCTGGTCGATATCTACAGCGCCGAAACGCTCGCCCAACACCTCGCCGCTGAAACCGGCCTGCAAGCGGACAGCTGGATCAAGACCAATGCCCAGTTCTTCACCGCCCTCACCTCGCAACGCATTTCGAGCAACGTCATCCGTTTCTTCGTCGGCCTCTCGGTGGCATTCGGCATCGCCAGCGTGCTCGTCGTCTCGGTCGTCCAGCGCGCCAAGGAAATCGGCATCCTGCGCGCGATGGGCGCGACACGCGGCCAGTTGCTGCGCACCTTCCTGCTCCAGGGGGGCATCGTCGGCCTCTGCGGCTCGATGATCGGCTCGGCCCTGGCCGCCCTTTTTCTCGCCCTGTGGCAAACCTTGGCCCGCAACCCGGACGGCACGCCGCTCTTCGTGATTTCCGTCGAACCCAGCCTGGTCTTCATCGCCGCCGCTGGCGCTACGCTGGTCGGCACCCTCGCCGCCTTCATCCCGGCCCGCCGCGCCGCCGGCCTCGACCCCGTGGTGGCAATCCGTGGCTGAGCCGACAAACGTCCTAGAACTGAGCGACGTCCATAAATCCTATGGCACCGGCTCGCCACTGGAGGTCGAGATCCTGCACGGCATCGACCTGCGCCTGCAGCGCGGCGAGTTTGCTGCCCTGATCGGCCCCTCGGGTTCGGGCAAGAGCACCCTGCTCAACCTGATCGGCCTGCTCGACCGCCCGACCGGCGGTCACCTGGCGATCGACGGCCAGCCTACGAGCGGACTCGACGACACCGGACTGACCCGCCTGCGCGGCCGGCGCATCGGCTTCGTCTTCCAGCACCATCTGTTGATCCCGGCTTTCACCGCCCTGGAAAACGTCATGATGCCGATGCTCGTCGATCGTGGCCGACCGGACGCCGAGATGCGGGAGCGGGCCGCCACACTGCTTGAGCAGGTCGGCCTTGGCGAACGCATGAACAATCCGGCAAGCCAGCTTTCCGGCGGCCAGCAGCAACGCGTCGCCATCGCCCGCGCCCTGGTCATGCGCCCCTCGCTGGTGCTCGCCGATGAACCCACCGGCAATCTCGACACCCATTCGGCCGACGGCGTTTTCGCGCTGATGCGCGAAATCAACGTCGCCCGCCAGACGACCTTTCTCATCGTCACCCACGACCCGCGCCTGGCCCAGCGTTGCGACCGCCATATCGAGTTGGTCGATGGCCGTATCGTGGCCGATCGGCCCAACTGAAGCGCGGCTAGCTTTCCCGTACGCCCTGCAGCTTGCGGTAAAGCGTGCGCTGGCTGATCCCGAGGCGCCGGGCCAGCGTTGCCGGATCGCTCCCTGGCCGGTTCTGCGCCCAGGCGAGGAAACGCCGCTCCAGGCTTTCCAGGTCGATCACCTCGTCCACCTGGAAGCTACTGCTGTGCCCGGGTAGTGCCGCCGGCAGATCGTCAGCCATGTCGGTCAGATGCGGCAAATCAATGACTTCACCATCTGCGAGCAGGCTGGCCCGCTCGATCAAATTGCGCAGTTCGCGGATGTTGCCGGTGTAGCGACGGCTCGACAGCCAGTACAGTGCGGCCGGCGAAAAACGCCGCTTGCGCTTGCGATCGACGCGTTCGAGCAGCGAGTTGGCGAGCAGCGGAATGTCGTCGGCCCGCTCGTGCAGGGCCGGCGTGTAGATCGGAAAGGTATTGATCCGGAAGTAAAGGTCGCGGCGGAAGGTTTCGGCCTCGACCATGGCGCGCAAGTCGCGGTGGGTAGCCGTGATCAGCCGGAAATTGGCGGGCAGCCATTCGAGCCCGCCGACCCGCCGGTAAGTGCCGGTTTCCAACAGGCGCAGCAGCTTGACCTGGAGCGACAAGGGAAGTTCGCCGATTTCGTCGAGGAAAAGCGTGCCGCCACCGGCCGCTTCGACCAGCCCCTGCTTGCGGTGCGCGGCGCCGGTGAAGGCGCCTTTCTCATAACCAAACAGTTCGCTCTCGAAGAGTGTTTCGGTCATTCCGGCGCAATCGACCGCCACGAAGGGGCCTTCCTCGCGCGAGCTGGCTTCGTGGATGGCATGGGCCACCAGTTCCTTGCCGGTGCCGGTTTCGCCAAGCAGGACAACGGCGGCATCCGAATTGGCCACGCGCAGAACCTTTTCCAGCATGCCGACAAAGGCCGGCGAACGGCCGACCAGACCCTGCGCCGCCGGCCGGCTGCTGGCCTGGCGGACGATCCGCATGGTCTCGACAAAATAGACGATCTGACCGAGATCGTCGCGAATCGGCGTGGTCTCGACATCGACATGCTCGTCGCCACGCGGCGTGTGGTGGAGGTGCAGGACGCGCTGCGGCGAGCCGTCCTCCAGGCTCTGCTTGAGCGGGCAGGATTCGCCCGCCTGGTCGCAGGGCACGTCGAAGTGGTGCGAAACGGCGTAACAGGTCCGCCCGACAATCTCGCCCGCACCACCGAACTCACGAATGTAGGCGGCATTCGCGGCAATGATCCGGTACTCCGCATTCATCACGATGCGGGGCTCGGGCAGACCATCGAGGAAAGAGAGCAGTTCGCTGAGAAAATGCGCAGTCATGCCAGATTTGACACCATTGACAATTCACCTCGCCAATAGTGGCACACAACATGGCGATTACCCAAGTCCAATTTGAGAAATATCAAGCAAGCCGTTGATTTATTTGACGATAACAGCAATTCGACAGACAGGCATGCATCTTGATAAAGGGTATACTGGAAACCGGTGACACCCCAGCCAGCCCACAGCGCTTTCCACCCTGTTTTTCGGGCCGGGACGGGTTATCCGACAGGCAGTCTGGCGGCATTTCCCCCTTTAGTTCGCCCCGCAGGCTCGCTTGATGCAATCAGAACGCCCGAGGACGCCCGCGTCCCGGTTTCCAACCTTTCGAATTGCTGCCGACAAGAGACTCGATGAACCAGCCCGAAACCAGCCCCAAGCAGGACGCCCCCGCACCAGCCCCCGTCTCGTTCTACGAGAAACACAAGGTCATCTACGCCAAGCGTGTTCGCGGATTCTTCGACAACTGGCGCATCGCCATGGTCATCTTCACGCAGATCATCTTCTACGTGACGCCATGGCTGGTCTGGAACGACCGCCAGGCCGTGTTGCTCCACCTCGTCGAGCGCAAGTTCTACATCTTCGGCGTCGTTTTCTGGCCGCAGGACGTCATCTACCTGAGCGCGCTGCTCATCGTCTCGGCCTATGCCCTCTTCCTCGTCACCGCTATTGCCGGCCGGCTGTTCTGCGGCTACGCCTGTCCGCAAACGGTGTACACCCAGATGTTCATGTGGATCGAGAACTGGGTCGAAGGCGAGCGCAACGCCCGCCTCAAGCTAGACAAGGCGCCGATGGATGCCCGCAAGTTCCGTATCAAGGCGACCAAGCACCTGCTCTGGGGCCTGCTCTCACTTTGGACGGGCTTCACCCTGGTCTGCTACTTCACCCCGGTGACCGAACTGATGGAATCGGTGCGCACCAACAACCTGAGCGGCTGGGAGACCTTCTGGATTTTCTTCTACGGCGGCTTCACCTACCTGATGGCCGGCTACATGCGCGAGCAGGTGTGCAAACACATGTGCCCGTACGCCCGTTTCCAGAGCGTCATGTTCGACCCCGACACGCTGATCATCACCTACGATCCGGAACGCGGCGAAAAGCGCGGTGCCCGCAAGAAAGGTGTCGACCCGAAGGCGGCCGGTCTGGGTGATTGTGTCGATTGCGGCCAGTGCGTCGTCGTCTGTCCGACCGGCATCGACATCCGCAACGGCCTGCAATACGAGTGCATCGGCTGCGCCGCCTGTGTCGATGTCTGCGACCAGGTCATGGACAAGGTCGGCCTGCCGCGCGGACTGGTCCGCTACTCGACCGAAACGGCGATGAGCAAGCACCTGACCCGCAAGGACATCATCGCCCACATCGTCCGCCCGCGCATCCTGCTCTACACGGCCATCCTCATCCTCATCACCGGCCTTTCCGCCTGGTTCCTGGCACACCGCATCCCGCTCAAGGTCGACATCATCCGCGACCGCTCCTCGCTCGCCCGCGAAGCCGACGATGGCAGCATCGAGAACGTCTTCACGCTGCAGATCATGAATACCGAAGAGCGCCCGCACCGCTACAAGATCACGGTCGATGGCCTGCCCGAGGTCAAGATCGCCGGTGGTGACGAAGTCGAAGTCCCTGCCGCAACCTTGCAATCCTTCAACACCGTCGTCAGCGCACCACCGGAAGCGGGCAAGAAGGGCGCGAACCCGATCCATTTCGAGATCGTCGCCACAGAGAACCCCGACATCAAGCTGCGCGAGAAAGCCTCTTTCCTCCTGCCCTGACGCCAATAGGGCAGACTCCACTTGGGCGGGGGCTTGTCTCCCGCCATTTTTTTGCCTGCCAATCGCGACACGCCGGCGCTTCCGGAAACATTGCAACGGCATTTTTGCTATAGTGTCTCCACCTCGACCGCCAAGAAGTCGACCGGATGCGCACAAAATCCCCGAGTCCCGTTCTCCGCCGCCACTTGCTCCGCAATCTGGGGATTTTGCCGCTCCTTCCATTTTTACCCGCCTGTCAGCCGGCCGAACCGTTGACCATCGCCAGCCACGTCTGGCCCGGCTACGAACTGATGTTCCTGGCGCGCGGCGAAGGCTGGCTACCCGAAGGCGCCATTCGCCTGCTCGAAACCACCTCGGCCACGCGTTCGATGCTGGCCTTGCGCGAAGGACGCGCCCACGGCGCGGCGCTGACCCTCGATGAAGTCATGCTGATGCGTGCCGAGGGCATTCCCCTGACCGTGGTCCTGGTCTTCGACATTTCAGCCGGTGCCGATGTCGTCCTTTCCCGCCCCCCCATCCGCGAACTGCGGGACTTGCGCGGCAAACGCATCGCGGCCGAAACCACCGCCCTGGGCGCAGTGATGCTCACCCGACTGCTGGACAAGGCCGGCCTGCAGCGCAGCGACGTGAACATCGTCTCGATCGCCAGCGACGAACATCTTCAAGCCTGGCGCTCGGGCAAGCTCGACGCCCTGATCACCTACGAACCCACCGCCAGCCGCCTGCTCAACGAAGGCGCCCACCGCCTGCTCGACAGCAGACACTTTCCGGAAAGCATCTTCGATGTCCTGGCCGTGCGTCCCGACGTCGCGCAGCGCCAGAGCGCGGCCCTGCGCAGCCTGATCGCGGGACATTTCAAGGGCATCCGCCAATTGCGGCAAAACCCTCAGGATACGGCCTACCGCCTCGCCGGGCGCCTCAACCTGGCCGGCGACCAGGCTCTCCAGGCATTTCGTGGCCTGCACCTGCCGGGACTGCCGCAGAACCGGGCGCTCCTGGCAGCCAATGGACGGCTATACCAGATCGGCGCTGAACTCTCCGGCATCATGCACGGGAACGCCCAACTGAAGCGACCGGATACGCTCGACGGACTGATCAGCGACCACTACCTGCCGGAAAACGAGAGCGCATGAGGACACTTCGCCGCCTGATCTGCTGCCTGCTCATCCTTGCCGCGCCACTGGCCAGCGCCGACGACGTACTGCGCCTCGGCGTCTTCGCCTATCGCCCCAGCCAGTTACTGATGCAGCAATGGCAGCCGCTGGCCGATTACCTGGGCAAATCCATCAAAGGCCACCGGGTCGAACTGCGGGTCCTCGACGAGGACGAATTGGCGCGAGCCTTGCAGAACAACGAACTCGACTTTCTCCTGACCAACCCGACCCACTTCATCCAGTTGCGCGAGAAAAGCGCCATGATCGGCGTGGTCGCCACCCTCTCCCGCAACGAGGCTGGCATCCCGGCATCCGCCTTGGGCGGGGTGATCATCCGGCGCGCCGAGCGGACGGATATTCGACAACTGAGCGATCTGCCTGGCAAGAAAATCGTTTCCCCCGGCCCCCACTACCTCGGCAGCTACGTCGCCCAGGGCGAGGAACTGGCGCGCCGCCAGATCGATATCCGCGAACTCGATATCAGTTTCCTTGGCCAGCCCCAGGATCTCGTCGTCGAGGCCGTACTGGACGGCCGGGCCGACGTCGGCTTCATCCGCACCGGACTGCTCGAAAGCATGATTCGCGAGGGCAAGCTGGCACCTGACCGGATCGAGGCAATCAACATCCAGCCGCTCTCCGGCTTTCCCTACGTCAGTTCAACTCGCCTCTACCCGGAGTGGCCTTTCCTGGCCATGCCGCACGTCCCGCTACCGGTGGCCCGCCAGGCGACGGTCGCCTTGCTTGCCCTGACGCCTGAGCACGCCGCGGCCAAAGCCGCCGGCATTCAGGGATTCAGCATTCCGGCCGACTACTCCCCGGTCGAGAATGCCATGCGTGACCTACGTCTCGCCCCTTTCGCCAGCGCCCCCAAGTTCACCTGGGAGGACGTCTGGGAGCGCTACCACAACCAGCTCCTCGCCTCGGGACTTGCCGCGCTCGCCATCGCCTTCCTCGCCCTCCGTCTGAGCCTGAGCAACCGCAACCTCGCCCTGGCGCGGCACGAGAGCGAAATGTATGCACACTCGCTGGATCAGGAACGGAGCATCCTCAAAACGCTCGTCCAGACACTGCCCGACCTCGTCTGGTTGAAGGATACGCGCGGCGTCTACATGGCCTGCAACCCGCTTTTCGAACAATTCTTCGGCGCCAAGGAGGCGGACATCGTCGGCAAGACCGATCGTGACTTCGTCCCCGCCGATCTGGCCGACTTCTTTCGCGCCAACGATCTCAAGGCGCTGGCGGCCGGCCGGCCCTGCATCAATGAGGAATGGATCACCATGGCCAGCGACGGGCGGCGCATCCTGCTCGAAACGACCAAGGTGCCGATGCTCGACAGCGCCGGCAAGCCCATCGGCATTCTCGGGGTCGGCCACGACATCACCGAGCGCAAGCGCTTCCACGACGAACTGGAACAGCACCGGCATCATCTCGAAACGCTCGTCCTCGAACGCACGCGCGAACTCGAAGCTGCCCGCGACAACGCCGAGGCCGCCAGTCAGGCCAAGAGCAGCTTCCTCGCCAACATGTCGCACGAAATCCGCACGCCCCTGAACGCCATCACCGGCCTGGCCTACGTCATGAAACGCAGCGGCCTATCGCCCGAACAGGCCGAACGTCTCGACAAGATCGACCGGGCCGGCCAGCATCTGCTCGGCGTCATCAACAACATTCTCGATATTTCCAAGATCGAGGCCGACAAATACTCGCTCGAATCCGTCGACTTCTCGATCGTCTCGATTTTCGCCAACGTTGCCTCGATGATGTCCGACCGCGCCCATGCCAAGGGCCTCGACATCATCATCTCGCCCGACATTCCCGACCTCCGGCTGCATGGCGACATGACCCGGCTGCAGCAGGCACTGCTCAACTACACGTCGAATGCGGTCAAATTCACCGAGCGCGGCACGGTCAGCCTTGCCTGCCGCCTGGTTGAGACATCGGCAAGCGACGTCCTGGTCCGCTTCGAGGTCGCTGATACCGGCATCGGCATCGCACCGGAAACCGTCGAGCGCCTGTTCGCCGCTTTCGAGCAGGGCGACAGCTCGACCACCCGCCGCTTCGGCGGCACCGGCCTCGGCCTGGCCATCACACGCAAGCTGGCGCAGATGATGGGTGGTGATGCCGGGGTCGAATCGACGCTCGGCGAAGGCAGCACCTTCTGGTTCACGGCGCGCCTTGCCCTGGCCGATGCGATGCCCGCGACAGTATCGAACCGGGTGGCGATTACCGCAGAAGACATCCGTCGCGAACATGCCGGCCAGCGTGTCCTGCTCGTCGAGGATGAACCGGTCAACCGCGAGATCGCCCAGGAACTGCTCGACGAAGCCGGTCTCGTCATCGACCTCGCAAGCAACGGCCGAGAGGCGGTGGCCAAGGCGGCCACCGAGGATTACGACCTGATCCTGATGGACATGCTGATGCCGGAAATGGACGGCCTCGAAGCGACACGGCGCATTCGCGAATTCGCGCGGGGCCGGCGCGTCCCGATCCTCGCAATCACCGCCAACAGCTTCTCGGAAGACCGCCAGAACTGCCTGAACGCCGGCATGAACGACTTCATCGCCAAGCCGGTGGAGCCGGATCGGCTGTTCTCCTCGCTGCACCACTGGTTGCCCGGTCGCCCCTGACACGGACCAGAACAGGTCTCACGGCCCCGCCTGGCGCCCAAAGCAGCGGTCGAGAAAATGGCGCAGCACCTCGAGCCGCTCGCCGATATCGCCATAATCGTCATGACTCCCCGGCACCAGGAGCAATTCAGCCAGGCCGGGGCGCGCCGCCGCGTGAATCTGCCGCGCCTCGGCAACCGGCACCGTCGGATCGGCCAAGCCATGTACGAGCAACACCGGACAGGCCACCCGGGTAATGCTGCAACTGGGCGCAATGGCGTCGAAGCGATGGCCGATGACCCGCTGAACATAGGCCAGGATATAGGCGCCCAGCGGCCAGAAAGGAATGTGCATGGCACGCAGCCAGCGCCGCATCATTGCCGCAGGATGGGCGAAAGCGGCAATGCTGACGACACTCCTGATGCCCTCTCGCCGCGAAGCGGCGAGCAAAGCAGCACCGGCACCGACCGAATGCCCGATCACCCCCAGCGCCCCCGGATCGACTTCCGGCTGTACCGCCAACCAGGCCAGCCCGGCCTCGATGTCCTCGGCGAAACGGGGCAACGAGGCAAAGCTATCGTCGTCGCTACTCCCGTGGCAGCGTGCATCGAGCAACAGCAAGGAATAGCCCGCCCCATGCAACGGCGCAGCAAGCGGTAGCATCATCTCGGCGTTGCCGCTCCAGCCGTGCATGACGACCAGGGCCGGCGCCCGCTCATCTGCGGGAATGAACCATCCGAACAGCGATTTACCGTTGGCAGTCGGCAACCTTACCGCCCGCCAGGGCAGATTTTCCGGCACACCGCGCTCCACGACCCGCTCGGGCGCGAGACCGCGATGAATGAGGCGATTGAGGACGAGCAGGAGCAACGGAGGAAGCAGCAGCCAGCACCAGGCAGCCACAGCCGGCGCCCTCCGGGCTATTCGCTGGTCAGCTCGACCGTCTCGCCGGCGAAGGTCACGCGCTGGCCAGGGCGTAGCTTGGCCCGCTTGCGGGTATCGACAGCGCCATCGACGCGCACCCTGCCCTCGGCGATGGCCGCGTGCGCGGCGCCGCCGGATTCGCACAGGCCGGTGGCCTTGAGCAGTTGATCAAGCTGGATGTACTCACCGCGCACGGCAAAGGAGATGGTCATGATTGGCCTGTCAGGATCAGATGCACCCGGCACGGCCCGTGGGCGCCGAGAACGATGGTTTGCTCAATGTCGCCGGTTCGCGAAGGCCCGGAGACGAAATTGACGGCACGCGGCAAGGTACCCCGCTCGGCCCGCAAGAGAGCGAAGGCTTCTTCCATGGTGCCGACGATGCGCGAGACCGGCACTAGCGCGATGTGCGTTTCCGGCAGCAGGCTGATCGTCGCCGGGGTTTCCGGGCCGGAGAGCAGCATCAGCGTTCCGGTCTCGGCAATTGCACAGAAACAGCCCGAGATGCCCACCCGGTCGGCATCTTCGGCGCCCCGAACGGCACACGCCAGGCCGGCCCCGGACCAGTCCAGGGAAGCGATGTCGGCAGCCAGTACGATCTGCTTGCCGAGATTGCCGGCCGCCAGATAGCGCGCTACGGCGGCCGGAGCCTCCGCCGGATCAGCCACGGCATCCACGGTGCTGGCCAGGCTTTCCGCCTTGCTCCGGAATCGCGCCGCCAGTTCGTGACCAAGGCTAGGCTGCGGCCCACGGGAGCGAGCGGCAAGATAGGCTTCGGCGGTCGCACGGCGGGCGGCGAAATCATCCTTGCCGACGCCGGCCCGGACCCGCTGCAGGATTTCGTCGCGCGCCGTCATGCGACGCGATTCCTCGGCGCCCCGGCGACGAAAGCCTCTATGTTGTCGATCAGTTGGTCGGCCAAGGTCTGCATGGCCGGCCGACTGGCCCAGGCGACGTGGGGAGTAAGCAGAAAATTGGGCAGTGCCAGCAATTCGGGATCGAGCATGGCATGCCCGGCCGGCGGCGGCTCGGCAGTGATCACATCGAAGCCTGCACCAGCAATCCAGCCGGCCTTGAGCGCGCGAATCAATGCCGCCTCGTCGACGATACCGCCACGCGCCGTGTTGATGAGCAGGGCCGACGACTTCATCGCCCGCAGTTCGGCCTCGCCGATCAGGCCCCGGGTTTCAGGCGTCAGCGGACAATGCAGGCTGATTGCATCGGCGCTCGCCAGCACCTCGGCGAAAGCCGTGTAGCCTGGCCGCACCGCGGTTGCTCCCTTGCGCTCGGCACGCAGGACCCGCATGCCGAAGGCCTCGGCCAGGCGGATGACGCCGCCCCCAAGGCTGCCACTGCCGATGATGCCCAGCGTCGCGCCATGCAGATCGCGGATCGGGTGATCGAACAGGCAAAACTGATCAGACTGTTGCCAGCGCCCGGCCTGAAGACTGGCACGCCAGGCCAGCAGATTGCGTGACAGGGCGAGCAGCAGGGCCAGGACGTGCTCAGGCACGGTGTGCTCGGCATAGCCCTGGATGTTGGAAACGACGATGCCGCGCGCCTTGCAGGCCTCGAGGTCGACGATGTTGGTACCGGTCGCGGCAACGGCGATCATCCGCAGATCGGGCAGCGCGGCGATGACCTCGGCCGGAATCGGTACCTTGTTGGTGATCGCGATGGTCGCCCCATCCAGGCGCGCCTGGACCTCGCCGGGCAGGGTGCGCGGATGTTCGATCCAGTCGTGCGCGAAGGCCGGGCGCCGCACCTCGGCAATCACCGACTCGCGTTCGAGGTAAACGATGCGATGCATCAGCGGGCCAGTTGCACGAAAGGCGTGCCGGCGGCAGCGGCGATGGCACCAACCTGGGCACCCAGCGCCGCATTTCCGGCATAGAGCAAGCGATCGACGGCAGCAAGGCAGAGCCCCTCGATTGCCGCGCTGTCACCCTGCAACAGATTGAGGATGCCAGCCGGCCATTCGGCACGCGCCGACAGCTCGCACAAGGCATAGATAGCCGACGGCGCGCGCGGACTGGGTTTGACGACCACGGTCGCGCCGGCCAGCACGGCGGGCGCCATGGCCTGAGCAAAGCCGGCAAGCGAATTTACGGCATCGACCACCACCCCGATCACACCGGTATCGCCAACCGCCGTGGCACGCAGAGCCGCCACTGCCGACTCGACCTCGGCGCGTGCCGCCGCCTCGTCGATATCGGCTTCCTGCTGCAACAGTTTGGCGAAGTGCCCCGTATAGCGATCGAGCGCATCGGCCAGCGCATTGAGGCAGACACGCCGGGCCGGCATGCCCATCTCGGCCCACTCAGGCTGGGCTGCGCGAGCAGCCTTCACCGCCTCTGCCGCCTCGTTGGCGCCACACAGGGGCACGCGGCGAATCGCCTCGCCGGTCTTCGGGTTGCTCACATCGAAAAAGGCATCGCCGACCGTCAGGTAGGCATGTCCGTTGATCCACAGGGGCAAGGCCATCGGGCCATCAGCCGCAAATTCCATGTTCAAGCTCGCTTTCGTGCTGCGTAGAGTTCGTGAAAAGTCCGGTTCGAAGCCACGGGCAGGTCGCGGCCCTCCGTCCAACCCGGCGCCAGGCCGAACACCTGGATGCGACCCTCATCCCCGGCCAGCCAGCCGAGATAACGCGCCGCACGGCGGGCAAACCAGCGATAGAGCGCCGGACGACGGGCGATCCAGGCCCATGCCCGGAGCCAAAGACGCTCCGACCAGGGCCGCAGGCCGCGTTCGGTTTGCGCCTCGCGCAGGCGGTGCATCAGGCTCGGCAGCGGAATGCGGACCGGGCAGACGGTACCGCACTGGTTGCAGCCGGTACTCGCATGCGGCAGGTCGAGCGCATTCTCGATGCCGGTGTAGAGCGGGGTCAGGACCGAGCCCATCGGCCCGGGATAGACCCAGCCATAGGCGTGCCCGCCGAGCGAGAAATAGACCGGGCAGTGGTTCATGCAGGCGCCGCAGCGGATGCAGCGCAGCATGTCCTGATAGGCCGAACCGAGCAGATCGGCGCGACCGTTGTCGACCAGGATGAAGACTGTCTTCTCGGGACCGTCCCGGTCGCCTGGCTGGCGCGTGCCGGTCAGCAGGGAAACGTAGTTGGAGATCGTCTGCCCCGTGGCAGAACGCGGCAGCAGGCGCATCAGGGTGGCAAAATCCTCGAGGGTCGGGACCAGTTTCTCGATGCCGGTGATCACGACATGGACCTTGGGCAGCGTCGTCACCATGCGGCCATTGCCCTCGTTGGTGACCAGCACGGCGGTGCCGGTCTCGGCGATCAGGAAATTGGCGCCGGAAATGCCCATCTCGGCACTCAGGAAATGTTGACGCAGTACCTCGCGTGCCTCGCGCGCCATCGCCGGAATGTCGGCCGAAGTCCGCGTCTCGATCGGCCGTCCGTGCTCCTTGGCGAAGAGTTCTTCGACCTCGTGGATGGTCTTGTGCACGGCCGGGGCGATGATGTGCGAGGGGGCCTCGCCGGCCAGTTGGACAATGTACTCGCCGAGATCGGTCTCGACCGGACGGATGCCGGCCGCCGCCAGAGCCTCGTTGAGATGCGCCTCCTCGGACAGCATGGATTTCGACTTGGTCGCCTTGGTCACGCCATGGCGCCGGGCGACGTCGATCACCAGATCGCAGATTTCATCGCCGTCACGGGCCCACAGGACTTCGGCCCCGGTCGCCTTGGCGCGCTCCTCGAAAATCGCCAGCCAGACGTCAAGATCGGCCAGGACGCGGTTGCGGATATCGACGCAGGCACTGCGCAAACCTTCGAATTCAAGACCATCTTCACCGAGGGCGGCCATGCCCTTGGCACGCTTGCCGACGAAGAGCGGCTTGGCCTTCTGCAGGGCGCGCTGCAATACCGGATTGCGCACCTTCTCGGCGGCCCGCGCCTGAAAGTGCATGGCCTGGGAATGCTTGGCGTGCGTCATCAGGAATCGCCGCCGGCCAGCACTTCCGCGAAGTGGAGAACGCGCGTCGTCTGGTCGCCGCGCCGACGCAGGCGGCCTTCGATGTTGAGCAGGCAGCCGAGATCGCCACCGACCACGGCATCGGCGCCGACTTCTGCGATTGTCGCGCACTTGCGGTCAACGATCTGCGTCGAGACATCGCCGAACTTGACCGAAAAGGCGCCGCCGAAGCCACAGCATTCCTCGCAATCGGACATTTCCTGGAGACTCAGGCCGCTCACCTTACGCAGCAATTCACGGGGCTGATGCTTGATACCCAGGCCGCGCAGGCCTTTGCACGAATCGTGGTAAGTGATGGTGCCGTCAAACGCAGCCGGTGCGGTAAAGCCCGGCTGGCGGGCAAGAAATTCACTCAGTTCGCTGGTACGGGCGGCAAGTTTGTTCGCCCGTGCCGACCACTCGGGGTCGTCCGCCAGCATTTGGGGATAGACGTTGCGGATGTGGTCGGCACAGGAACCCGAGGGGACTACCACCTGCTCGAACTCCTCCAGCTCGGCAATTGCCTTCTTCGCCAGATCAACCGCCGGCGCCCGATCACCGGCACTCCAGGCGGGCTGACCGCAACAGGTCTGGCCCGACGGGACGATCACCTCGCAACCCGCCGCTTCCAGCAGCCGCAGGCTCGCAAAGCCGACCGAGGGGCGCATGAGGTCGACCAGACAGGTAACGTAGAGGGCTAAGCGCATGCTAATATTGCGGCGCACAAGAAGACGAAGTGGCTAATGCTACTCAAACCGCACCAATAAAGGAATCCAGAGTTGTCTGACGCTGTCGGCGAGTCCGCCAAATCACCGGGATCGATCCAGGTCATCGAGCGCATGATGTCGCTGCTCGACGCGCTGGCCGAGTCGCCCGAAGCGGCCAGCCTGAAACACTTGGCCGCCGCCACCGAACTTCACCCGTCGACCGCTCACCGCATCCTGGCGGCGATGACCAATGCCCGTTTTGTCGAGCGTCAGGATGCCGGCACCTACCGCCTTGGCATCCGCCTGCTCGAACTTGGCGCCATCGTGAAGTCGCGCATCAACCTGCGCGAAGTCGCCCTGCCCTACATGCAGGAACTGCACGAGAAAATTGGCGAAGCGATCAATCTCGGCGCCCGCCACGACGACGAAATCGTCTATCTCGAACGTACCTCCTCTGGCCGCTCGCTGGTCCGTGTCGTCTATCTCGTCGGCGGTCGCGCGCCGCTGCACCTGACCTCGCTCGGCAAGCTCTTCCTCGCCGCCGACGGCCCGCAAAAGGTCAAGGATTATGCCAAGCGCACCGGCTTGCCGGGCAAGACCCCGCATTCGCTGACCACGCTTGCCGCGCTCGAAAAGGAACTCGACAAGGTCCGCCGCCATGGCATCGCCTTCGACGACGAGGAGGCTGAAATCGGCCTCAAATGTGTCGCCGCACCGATCCACGACGACGAAGGCATGGTCGTTGCCGCGCTCTCCGTCTCCGCGCCTTCCGACCGCCACGACCCGAACTGGGTCGACCTGCTGCGGCAAACTGCCGATGCGGTATCCCGCGCCCTCGGCTACACCAGCCTGAAAAAATAAAGGCCGCTCACGGCGGCCTTCAACGGATCACAGCCCAATCAGGCCGGACGACGATCCGGCATCAGGCTGGCGCTTTCCATCCAGCGCTTGATCCGGTTGGCATCGCCCACCCGGGTCATCTTGCCGGCCGAGTCGAGCAACACGATGACCACCGGCTTGTCGGCGACGCGCGCCTGCATCACCAGACAGCGACCGGCTTCGGAAATGTAGCCGGTCTTCGAGACACCGATTTCCCAGTTGTCGCTGCGAACCAACGCATTGGTGTTGCCAAAATCACGAATACGCCCATTGAGTTCGAGCTTGGCCTCGGCCGTGGTCGAGAACGCACGAATCTCTGGATAGCGCGCTGCGGCAGCAACCATGCGGGCGAGGTCATGGGCAGTCGAGACATTATTGCTCGACAAACCAGTCGGTTCCTCGAAGCGCGAGTTGTACATGCCCAGCGACTGCGCCTTGCGGTTCATCGCCTGAACGAAAGCCGGCAGACCACCGGGATAATGCCGGCCGAGGGCATTGGCCGCCCGGTTCTCGGAGGACATCAACGCCAGCAACATGGCCGTTTCGCGCGTCATCGTCGTCCCGACCGGCAAACGCGAACGCGTCCCCTTGAGGCCATCCACATCTTCGTCGCCGATACTGATGACCTCCTGCAGGTTGAGCTTGGCATCAAGCACCACCATGGCCGTCATGAGTTTGGAAATGGAAGCGATCGGCACCACCACGTCAGGCTGCTTCTCGATCACGGTATGACCGGTGCTTTGATCGATAACGAGGGCCGAAGACGAATAAAGCGCCAGACGACCGGGGTCGATCTCCTGCTGCGCCGAGACACGCCGGATCGGCTTGCGTGGCGCCTCGGCAGCGGCCTGCACGGTCTTGCCCTTTTTGCTCACGGCAGCGCTCTTGGTGGCCGATTTGGCCGGCGCCGCGGCCTGGACTTTTTTGGGTGCCGACTTGGCGGCGGTTTTGCTAGCCGGCTTGCTTGCTGATTTGGTCGCCGATTTGCCATCGGCCTTCTTGCTAGCCTGCTGCTCGGGCTTCTTGGCCGTTGCGGCCTGAACAGGAGCACCCAGCCCCACGCCCAGCATACTGGCAACCAGTACGGTCGCCCTCAGTAAGTGTTTCATTCACGATCTCCTGCCAACACCGGGAAATTTTAGCCCAGTTTAGCAGGAGAAAGTGAAATTTCAATAAAAATAAATAGATACAACAATTACTTAATGCGAAATTTCAACCCGCATCAACCACTGTCAACGCCGTCATATTGACGATGCGGCGAACCGTCGCGGTCGGGGTCAGGATGTTGACCGGCTTGGCAGCGCCAAGAATGATTGGACCGATGGTCAGATTGTCGCCGGCCGCTATCTTGAGCAGGTTGAAGGAGATGTTCGCCGCATCCAGCGTCGGCATCACCAGCAGGTTAGCCTGGCCCTTCAGACGCGAATTCGGGAAGGCCGCCAGGCGGATTTGCTCGTCGAGCGCCGCGTCACCGTGCATTTCGCCTTCGACCTCCAGTTCCGGCGCACGCTCGTTGAGACGAGCCAGCACTTCACGCATTTTCAGCGAGGTCGGCGTATCTTCGGTACCAAAGGTCGAATGCGAGAGCAGTGCGATCTTCGGCGTGATACCGAAATTGCGGATTTCTTCGGAAGCCAGCAAAGCCATGTCGGTCAGCTGCTCGGCGCTCGGGTCATAATTGACATAGGTATCGCCGATGAAGACGGTACGCCCGGGCAGCATGAGCAGATTCATCGCATAGTAGCGATCTAGCCCTTGCTGCGTCCCGATCACGCTCTGCACGTATTCGCGGTGCGTCTCGTGGCGCCCGAAGGTGCCGCAGATCAAGCCGTCGGCGTAACCGAGACGAACCATCAGGGCACCATACAACGTGGCACGACGGCGCACTTCGCGGCGCGCATAATCGGGCGAGACGCCCTTGCGCTCCATGAGGCGATGGTAGGTTTGCCAGAATTCCTCGAAATGTTCGTCGAAGAAGGCGCAGTCGTCGGAATGGATGACCTCGAAGTCCTCGCCTTCGCGAATGCGCAGGCTGGCGGCCTCGATGCGCTGCAGGATTTCACTGCGCCGCCCAATCAGGATGGGATGGGCAATGCCTTCATCGCGCACGACTTGCACGGCACGCAGGACGCGTTCATCCTCGCCTTCGGCAAAGACGATGCGCTTGGGCGCCAGCTTGGCCTGCGAGAAGACCGGCTTCATGATCATGCCGGAGTGGTAGACGAATTCGTTGAGACCCTGCAGGTAGGCATCCCAGTCCTGGATCGGCCGGGTGGCGACACCGGAGTCCATGCCGGCCTTGGCGACCGCCGGAGCAATCTTGACGATCAGGCGCGGGTCGAAGGGATTAGGAATGAGGTATTCCGGGCCGAAACTGGCCACCTTCTCGCCATAGGCGCGGGCAGCGACTTCGGACTGCTCGGCACGGGCGAGTTCGGCGATGGCCTTGACTGCCGCCATCTTCATTTCTTCGGTAATGGTCGTCGCGCCGACGTCGAGCGCGCCTCGGAAGATGAAGGGGAAGCAGAGTACGTTATTGACCTGGTTTGGATAGTCCGAACGGCCGGTACAGATAATGGCGTCGCTGCGCACTTCCTTGACCCGTTCCGGCAGGATTTCCGGGGTCGGGTTGGCAAGCGCCATGATCACTGGATTGGCCGCCATCTTGGCGACCATTTCGGGCTTCAGCACGCCGCCGGCTGAAAGACCGAGGAAGACGTCGGCACCTTCGATGACTTCACCGAGGGTACGGGCATCGGTCTTCTTGATGTAGCGCGCCTTGATCTCGTCCATTTCCTCGACGCGGCCTTCATAGACCAGGCCCTTGATGTCGGTAACCCAGATGTTGCTCGGCGGCGCGCCGAGCATGACCAGCAGGTCGAGACAGGCGAGCGCGGCAGCGCCGGCGCCGGAGGTGACGATCTTGACCTTGCTCAGGTCCTTGCCGATCAGGTGCAGACCGTTGAGGATAGCCGCCCCGACGACAATTGCCGTACCGTGCTGGTCATCGTGGAAAACGGGAATCTTCATGCGCTCGCGGAGCTTCTTCTCGATGTAGAAGCATTCCGGCGCCTTGATATCTTCCAGGTTGATGCCGCCGAAAGTCGGCTCCAGCGAGGCGATGGTGTCGATCAGCTTGTCCGGGTCGCGCTCGTCGATTTCGATGTCGAAGACGTCGATGTTGGCGAATTTCTTGAACAGCACGCCCTTGCCTTCCATGACCGGTTTGGCGGCCAGTGGGCCAATCGGGCCAAGACCGAGGACGGCGGTGCCGTTGGTGATGACGCCAACGAGGTTGCCACGCGAGGTCAGCGTGCTTGCTTCGCGTGGGTCGGCGACGATTTCTTCGCAGGCGTAGGCCACCCCCGGCGAATAAGCCAGGGAAAGATCGTACTGGTTGGTGAGTTGCTTGATCGGGGTTACCGCAATCTTGCCCGGCTTGGGCTGGCGGTGATAGTAAAGCGCGGCTTCGCGCAATTGTCGCGGATCCATCTTGTCTCCTTTTTATATTGTGAAACGTGATTTTGAATCGTGGTAAATAATACCATGAGTTTTTTCACGAACAACCCTCGGAAATCACTTAGCCCACTTAGTCAAGTAGATGTTTACCCTAATTTGATGCATAATTATGGGCTTCCCAGCCGACGGCCTTCAGCCGCTTTCAGTCTTGGTGGCAGCTCCCGGCGACTGGCGTGAAACCTAGCTATTTCAGTAACTTAGAGAGAGACACCGCCATGACCGCACCGCTGAATGCACCTGACTACGTCAAACACGAAGGCCTGAAGAAATGGGTCGCCGAGATCGCCGCACTGACCCAGCCGGACCGTATTCACTGGGCCGATGGATCGCAAGAGGAGTATGACCGTCTGTGCGCCGAAATGGTAGAAGCCGGTACGCTGATCAAACTCAACGAAAAGAAGCGTCCGAACTCCTATCTCGCCTTCTCCGATCCGTCCGACGTTGCCCGCGTCGAAGACCGCACCTACATCTGCTCCGAGAAGAAGGAAGACGCCGGCCCGACCAACAACTGGGAAGCCCCCGCCGTCATGCGTGAAAAGCTGAACGGCCTGTTCAAGGGCTGCATGAAGGGCCGTACCATGTACGTCATCCCCTTCTCGATGGGCCCGCTCGGTTCGCCGATCGCCCACATCGGCTTCGAGATCACCGACTCCGCCTACGTCGTCACCAACATGCGCACCATGACCCGCATGGGCAAGGCCGTCTTCGACGTGCTCGGCAGCGATGGCGAATTCGTCCCCTGCATTCATACCGTCGGCGCCCCGCTCGAACCGGGCCAGCAGGATGCCAAGTGGCCGTGCAACCCGACCGTCAAGTACATCGTTCATTACCCGGAAACTCGTGAGATCTGGTCCTACGGTTCTGGCTACGGCGGCAACGCCCTGCTCGGCAAGAAGTGTTTCGCCCTGCGCATCGCCTCCAACATGGCGCGCGACCAAGGTTGGCTGGCCGAACACATGCTCATCCTCGGCGTCGAATCGCCGGAAGGCGAGAAGTCCTACGTCGCCGCCGCCTTCCCGTCGGCCTGTGGCAAGACCAACTTCGCCATGCTGATCCCGCCGAAGACCCTCGATGGCTGGAAGATCACCACCATCGGCGACGACATCGCCTGGATCAAGCCGCGCGTCGATGCCGACGGCGTCACCCGCTTCTACGCCATCAACCCGGAAGCCGGCTTCTTCGGCGTCGCCCCGGGCACCAGCGAGAAGACCAACTTCAACGCCCTGGCCACCCTCAAGGAAAACATCATCTTCACCAACGTCGCGCTGACCGACGATGGCGACGTGTGGTGGGAAGGCCTGACCAAGCAGGCGCCGGATCACCTGATCGACTGGCAGGGCAACGACTGGACGCCGGAAGACGGCAAGGCCGGC
>JAEUOD010000129.1 GCA_016791065.1 Dechloromonas sp.
AGGCCCCCGGCCTGAACAGCACGACGACCAAGACCCTGGAATTTGTCCGCTCGGGTAGCAAGTGGCTGATCAAGGACGAAGACGCCCGCTGATGCCCGGCCGTCGCTTCATTTTTCGCGGCCTGGCCGTTCTGCTGGCCGCTGGCACGCTGATCGGACTGGGCACCCGCCAGTACGGCAACCCGGCTGGCGACGACGCCGGGCGCCCGGCCTCCGCTTCCCGCCCATCCCTTGCCGAGGCTGAGGACGGCCCCGGTGGTTTTCCGCTGACCGTATCCGACTCGGCCCCCGAGGAAACCCTGGCCCGGATCTTCAACGAGATCGAGGCCAACCGGCTGGGCGATGCCCTGCAACTGACCGAGGCCCTGCTTCGCCAGCACCCGAACTACCGTCTCGCCCACCTGATTCGCGGTGACCTGCTGCTCGCCCGCCGCCAGCCGATCGACACCTTCGGCGCCCTCAGCGATGCCCCGCTCGACAAGGTGGCCGACCTGCGCGCCGAAGCCATCACCCGGCTGAAGGCCTACCGCGAGAAGCCGCCGGCCGATTTCGTGCCGCGCTACCTGCTGCAGATGCAACCCGACCAGCGCTTCGCCATCGTCGTCGACACCCAGCGCTCGCGGCTCTATCTCTACGAAAACGACCGCAAGAACGGCGGCCGGCCGCGTTTCGTCGCCGATTACTACGTCACCCAGGGCAAGCTCGGCGCCGACAAGCTCAGCGAAGGCGACAAGAAGACGCCGATCGGCGTTTACCACGTCACCGCCAACCTGCCCAAGCAGAGCCTGGCCGATCTCTACGGCAGCGGCGCCTACCCGATCAATTACCCGAACGAATGGGACAGGCAGCAGGGCCGCGGCGGCAGCGGCATCTGGCTGCACGGCACGCCTTCCAACACCTTCGCCCGGCCGCCCAAGGCCTCGGACGGCTGCGTCGTGCTGACCAACCAGGATCTCGACGCCGTCGCCAAGAACCTGCAGGTCGGTCTGACCCCGGTCATCATCAGCAATTCGGTAGAATGGCTGTCGCTCGACGACTGGGCCAAGGAGCGCGAAACGCTGAACAAGACCATCGAAGCGTGGCGCGCCGACTGGGAAAGCCGCGACACCGATCGCTACCTGAAGCACTACTCCAGCCAATTCAAGGCCGGCAGCCAGTCCTTCGAGCAGTTCGCCGCCCAGAAGCGGCAGGTCAATGCCGGCAAGGAATGGATCAAGGTCAAGGTCGACAACCTGTCGGTTTTCCGCAATCCCGGCAAGGAAGAAGTGATCGTCGTCACCTTCGACCAGGATTACCGCAGCAACAACCTCGATGACCGGATGAAGAAGCGCCAGTACTGGCAGCGCGAAGACGGCAAGTGGAAAATTATTTACGAAGGAAGCGCCTGATGTTGAAGACAATCTCCGGGCTGGCCTGTGGCCTGCTCGTTTCGCTTGCCGCGTGGGCGGCCCCGACCGTTGAAATGACGACCAACCTGGGCAAGTTCACCATCGAACTGTACCCGGAGAAGGCGCCGACCACGGTCGAGTTCTTTCTCTACAACGTCAAACACGGCTTTTACGAATCGACCATTTTCCATCGCGTCATCGACGGCTTCATGATCCAGGGCGGCGGCTTCGTCTCGTCGATGGACGAGAAGAAGGTGCTCACCCCGGCCCTCAAGAACGAGGCGACCAACGGCCT
>JAEUOD010000131.1 GCA_016791065.1 Dechloromonas sp.
CCCGGTCCGCGCCACGATTTCCGACATGGGCCCGCTGCTGCTCGCCCGCCTGCTCAACCTCAACGACACCCAGACCGGCGTCCTGCAACTGGTCTTCAAGATCGCCGACGACCAGGGCCTGCTGCTGCTCGACCTCAAGGATCTGCGGGCGATGATCCAGCACGTCGGCGAGAACGCCAAGGACTACACCACCGAATACGGCAACGTCTCGGCCGCCTCGATCGGCGCCATCCAGCGCGGCCTGCTGACGCTCGAAGAGCAGGGCGGCGACCAGTTCTTCGGCGAGCCGATGCTCGACATCCACGACCTCATGAAGGTCGACGAGAACGGCCGCGGCGTCATCAACGTACTCTCCGCCGAAAAACTGGTGCAGGCTCCCGCCCTCTACTCCACCTTCCTGCTCTGGATGTTGGCCGAACTCTTCGAGCAATTGCCGGAAGCCGGCGACCTCGACAAGCCCAAGCTGGTCTTCTTCTTCGACGAAGCCCACCTGCTGTTCAGCGATGCGCCGCAGGCGCTGACCGACAAGGTCGAGCAGGTCGTCCGCCTGATCCGCTCGAAGGGCGTCGGCGTCTATTTCGTCACGCAGAACCCCTTGGATGTTCCGGAAAAGATCCTCGGCCAGCTCGGCAACCGCGTCCAGCACGCCCTGCGCGCCTTCACGCCGCGCGACCAGAAGGCCGTCCAGGCGGCGGCGCAGACCATGCGCGCCAACCCGAAATTCGATGCCGCCACCGTCATCACCGAACTCGGCGTCGGCGAGGCCCTGGTTTCCTTCCTCGACGACAAGGGCCGCCCGACCATGGTCGAGCGCAGCACGATCTTCCCGCCCGCCTCCCGCCTCGGCCCGCTGACGGCTGACGAGCGCCGGGCGCTGATCCAGGCCTCGCCGCTGCTCGCCACCTACGGCCAGACCATCGACCGCGAATCGGCCTACGAAATCCTGCGCGGCCAGCCGGCGGCTGCCGCCCAGCCCGCACCCGGCGCCATTCCGCCGCCCCCGGCGAGCAAGGGCGGCCTCGACGCCAACGACTGGGGCAACCACACCAGCGCACCGCAAGCCCAGCCGCGTCCGGCCCCGCAACCGCGCCAGAGCGCGCCCGCCCCGCAGGAAGCCGGCGGCGGCCTGCTCGGCGGCATCGGCGACATCCTGCTCGGTAGCACCGGCCCGCGCGGCGGCAAGCGCGAAGGCGTCCTCGAAGCCGCCGCCAAGAGCGCCGCCCGCGGCATGGCCGGCACCGTCGGCCGCAGCATCGGGCAGCAGATTCTGCGCGGGGTGCTGGGCTCGATTCTCGGCGGCAAGCGCTGATTCACCGTTCGTTATTCCGGTGCAAGCCGGAATCCAGGTTTGTGAGGCACAAACTGGGTCCCGGCCGGTGCCGGGACAGCGGCATCAATAATGAAACCGCAACTGCACGATCTGCAGTTCATCCCCTTCGATTCGATAGACGATGCGGTGCTCGTCGGTAATCCGGCGTGACCAGAAACCGGCCAGCGCATGTTTCAGTGGTTCCGGTTTGCCGACGCCAGCGAAGGGCTCGCGCTGGATATCGCGGATCAGCTTGTTGATTCGCTCGAGCATTTTCCGATCCTGCTTCTGCCAGTAGAGATAATCCTCCCAGGCTTCTTCGGCAAAGACCAGTTTCATTCGGCCAGTGTCCGCTCGCTGCCCTTGCCGGCATTCAGTTGCCCCATCGCCGACAGCAGGCGCCGGGCGTTGGCGGGCGTGCGCAGCAGATAGGCGGTTTCTTCGAGCGCCTTGTAGTCTTCGAGTGAAAGCATGACGACGGATTGTTCGCTGTTGCGGGTGATGATCACGGCCTCGTGGTCGTCGCAAACGCGGTCCATCGTATTCGCCAGGTTGGCCCGGGCGGCGGTGTAAGTGATCGCATCCATTTCAGAACTCCAGTTTATGTACAGATAACTGTACATATTCAGGTAAGCCTTGTCCAGCGCTCCGCCTGCCTTGCTCCCGGCCAATCCATTTCAGGCTATCGCTTCGCTGGCCGGCAGCCAAGAGGCCAATGAATTCCGATTCAACCTCCCCTCACGCAGCCAATCCAGCGCCTCCTGCCACAAGGTTTCGCGAAACCGGCTGTTGAAGTAGGCGAAATGGCCGATGGCCTGGGTGCCGATGCTGGCCGGCGCAATCCGCAGGTGATGGCGGCGGGCATTGCGGTAATAGGCGAGCAATCGTTCCAGGGCAGCCGGCGTGCCGAAGGGGTCGTCGTCGAGACCGATGGCGAGCAGGTCGCCGCGCATTTCCGGGAAGTGGCGTAGTGGGTCGTCGCCCTTGGCACGTAGATGGCGGTAGGCCGCTTCCAGCGTGGCCGGACGCAGGGCCCATTCGTAGGCGGCTGCGGCGGGCAGGTCTTCGTGCCAGCCCAGGCGGCGCGCCGGAAAGTAGCCGCAGAGCGCGGTCAAAGCAGGCATGAAGAGGTGCCAGCGCAGCCACATCAACGGCTTGCCGGGGCCGTAATCGCGCCAGTAGGCGTACTGGGCGCCGACGGTAAGCGCCCGGTCGACGAGGCCGACCGAGGGGGCCAGGCCGAGCAAGAGGCCGCCGATGCTGTGGCCGACCAGATAGAGCGGCACCTCCGGCACGCTGCGCCGGGCCTGGCGCAGCGCCGCGTCGCAGTCGTAGCGACCCCAGTCGAGCTTGCTGATTCCCTTGTGGCGGCGCAGGCTGCCCTGGCGCGAGGCGCCGATGCCGCGATAGTCATAGGTCAGCACCGCCATGCCGTGTTCGACGAGGAAGGCAGCGAAACGGTGGTAATAATCCGCCTTCACCGCCGTCGCCGGGTTGATGACGACGACGGCGCTCGCTTCGCCGGCCGGGCGCCACAGGTGCGCGGCGAGCGGATAGCCGTCGGCGGCAACCAGTTGCAGGGGCTGCGCGGCCAGCACGGGCGATTGCGGCGCGTTCATGCCACCCCCCGCTCGTCGGCATAAAGGCTCAGTTCGGCGCCGCCGACGCTGGACAGGGTGAGCACCACCCCGGCCCGCAACGGCCAGCTTTCGCCCATGCACAGGACGCAGTCTTCGCGGCTGCCGGCCTCGGTCAGCCAGATCTGGCCGGCTTCGCAAAACAGGCGGCCGCTGCCGCGCACACTCAGCGTTTCGCGCCGTTGCAGGCGCAGGTGGAGGGGATGGTCGGCGAGGGCTTGCGGAATCGGGAACATTTTCCTATCCTCATTTCATGACCTTGTAACATGTCGGCGTCTTTAGCCGGAGACACTTCCACTGTATTCGCCCACCAGCCGGACAACAAACGGAAAAGACGCATGAGTTTCATGCGTTAAACACATAAACCATGAGCCTCGATCTGCGCCGCCTGCCACCGCTCGACCACCTCAAAGGCTTCGTCGCTGCAGCCCGCCACGCCAGCTTCACGAAGGCCGGGGCGGCGCTGTTCCTGACCCAATCGGCGATCAGCCGCCAGGTACAGGCGCTCGAAACCCAGCTCGGCACGCCGCTCTTCCGGCGCAGCACCCGCCAGCTGCAACTGACGCCGGCCGGCGAAACCCTCTACGCCGCCGCCCTCGACGCCTTTTCCAGCCTCGACGAAGCGGTGCGCCGGATCAGCGCGCCACAGCGTCGCGACGGCGTCACCGTCTCCACGTCCATCGGATTCGCCGCGCTCTGGCTGGTTCCCCGCCTGGCCGGCTTCCAGGCCGCACACCCGGAAATCGCCGTGCGCCTCTCGGCCGACAACCGGACCGTCGATTTTGCGCGCGACGAGGTCGACCTTGCCATCCGCTACTGCGCCCCGGCCGACGCCCCGCAGGACAGCCGCAAGCTGTTCGACGAAGCCCTGTTGCCGGTGATCAGTCCAGCCCTGCTCGCCCAGCTTCCGTCGGCAACGCTCGACGGCGCCAGCCTGCCGCGCCTGACCCTGCTTGCCTTTGAGGACGGCAGCCCGCATCCCTGGTTCGACTGGAGCGGCTGGCTGGCGCCGCTCGGCCTGCCCGCCGACGGCGCGCGCGGCCGCCTGCAGTTCAACCACTACGACCAATGCATCGCCAGCGCGCTGGCCGGGCAGGGCATCGCCCTCGGCCGCGAACCGCTGATCCGCGACCACCTTGCCGCCGGCCGACTGGTCCCGTTCGGCACCGGCCGTCCGGTGCCGGAACGCGCCTACTACCTGCTGACCGACCCGGCGGCCGACAGCGCCGCCATCACCGCCTTCGCCGACTGGCTGCTGGCCGAAGCCGCCCGGGGAGCCCCATGAGCCTCAACGACCTGCCGCCGCTGCACACCCTGCCGGCGTTCGAAGCCGCCGCCCGCCTGGGCAGCTTCCTCGCCGCCGCCGACGCGCTGCACCTGACGCCCTCGGCGATCAGCCATCGCATCAAACTGCTCGAAGAACACCTAGGGCAACCCCTGTTCGAGCGCCGGCATCGCGCCGTCGTCCTCACCGCCACCGGCCGGCGCTTCCTCGCCGTCGTCCGCGACAGCCTGCTGCGCCTCGACGAAGCAGCCGCCACCCTGCGCGCCCCGCAGCGCGAACGCCTGCGCATCTCCGCCGCCCCCGCCCTCGGCAGCCAGTGGCTGGTCGGGCGCGTCGCCGCCTACCAGGAACGCCACCCCGATCTCGAATTCGTCCTCGCCACCGCCACCAGCCTCGGCCCGCTGCTCGCCGGCGAAGCCGACATCGGCCTGCGCTACGGTGAAGAAGAATGGCCCGGCCTGCTCGCCTGGAAACTGTTCGAGGAACGCGTCTTCCCCGTCTGCAGCCCGGCCCTCGCCGCCGGCCTGACGCAAGCGGCCAACCTCGACCAGCGCCGCCTGCTGCGCCATCCGCTGCTCTCCTGGCGCCGCTGGTTCGCCGCCGCCGGCCTCGACCGTGCCGAACCGGCGCGCGGCCCGCTCTACGAAGATGCCCTGCTCATGCTCGAAGGCGCCGTCGCCGGCCACGGCATCGCCCTCATGGCCGGCAGCCTCGCCGCCCCCTACCTCGCCGAGGGCCGTCTCGTCCGCCCCTTCGCCGCCGATTGTCCGGATCGCTGCTTCTACGTCGTGGCGCCGCCCGCGGTACAGGAACGGCCGGGGGCGATGGCATTCATTCGCTGGCTGGTGCGCGGAGCGCATGAGGCGATGGGGGGGGTAGCCAGGGCAAGCGCATTCACCGAGCGGCACAGACCGTGACGGTTTGCCATTCAGCGCCTACAATAGCCATTCATTAATCTATTCATACATCTATTCAATTCCATGGCTCGTCATTCCGACTCGATCCGCCTGCTGCTTGCTCAGGAACCGATGAGTGCTCGCCAACTCGTTGATAAGACGGGAATCAGCCAGCCGACGGTTTCGCGTTCCCTGGCTGCACTGGGCGGTGAGGTCGTCCGAATCGGCTCCGGCCCATCTATTCGTTACGCCTTGAGGGACACGTCTCGCGGCTTCACGTCGGCGCCGATTTTCCGGGTTAGCGATGAGGGGCTGATTCGCGAACTCGGCGTGCTGCTGCCTGTTCGCCCGGACGGCTTTGTCATGGTGGAGACCGACGGCACGACGCTGCATAGCGATGGCTTGCCGTGGTGGCTGTTCGACATGCGGCCGCAGGGCTATCTCGGCCGGGCCTACGCATCGACCTATGCGACCGCGCTCGGTTTGGCGGCAAACCCGGAGCACTGGAGCGATACCGAAGTCATCAGGGCGCTGCTGGCGCACGGCCATGACGCCATCGGCAATTTGCTGATTGGCGAGCGGGCACGCGACCGCTTTATTGGGATGCCGACGCCGTTTCCGGTTGACCGGGCAGCGGACTATCCGGCGCTGGCGCGTGCCGCGGGCGCCGGGGAGGCGCCCGGCTCTTCGGCAGGTGGCGAACAACCGAAGTTCTGTGCCTATACCGAGCACGGCCATGTCCTGGTGAAGTTTTCGGCGCCGGACGACAACCCGGTCAGCGAGCGCTGGCGCGACCTCCTGCTGGCCGAACATCTGGCGCTTTCGGTGCTGGGCGTCGAAACTGAGGTTTTCGATTTCGCCGACCAGCGATTCCTCGAGGTGCCGCGCTTCGACCGGGTCGGCCAACTCGGCCGCGTCGGCGTGTTCTCCTTGCGTGCGCTCGATGCGGAATTCGTCGGCGATGCTTCGGCGCCCTGGCCTTCGCTGGTCCGCCACCTGGCCGCTGATGGCCATGTCCATCCTGAGGCCATCGCCGGCGCTGCGCTGCTTTGGGCATTCGGAACGCTGATCGGCAATACCGACATGCACGCGGGAAACCTGTCTTTTGTCAGTCGGGGCGGTCGCCCGTATCAGCTCGCACCAGCCTACGACATGCTGCCCATGGAGTTTGCCCCAAGAAGTAGCGGTTCAGTCGTAAATATGCTTCCGCCGGCCCCACTGACTGCTACGGTCGATGGCCAGACCTGGCGTGAGGCGCTGCATCTAGCTGAAACCTTCCTTGCCATGGTCAGCGATTGCGCCGGCTTTTCCGGGCGTTTCGCTCCCTGCATCGAGGCGATGCGGCGGCATATCGAGGAAGCTGGATCACGCATCGCACGGCTGGGGTAAAAGGCCGACCGAAGGCGAGGATTGTTCAATCAAGCAGAAGGGGCAATAACTTGTAGCAATTCCGGCCTAATCCCAATTCGGCCGGAAACTTAAACACCCGATTTGCCGTCACCCCTTCTCAAAACTCAAAATCAATCGCGATGTAAGTCAAATACATGAAGCATCTCTATTCGAAATGCCTCTGCCTCAAGAGCCAACGATCCAATCGGCACCTCAGGTATATGCTCGAGAGCAAACAGTCCCTCCTGAAGGAGAAACTGCAACTGAACGGCATAATCTCTGAAATTTTTTTCAAGAACATGCGGATGAAATTCCTGAAATTTTCGAAACGAAAATTCAGGAGTCAATAAATGAGATATTGAGTAATCACTGAATGCACTATGTGCGGCATTTTCGTTTAGGTGCTCACGCAAATTTCTATAGATTCCTTCTATAGCCTTTGCTCGTCTTCCTGCCGAAGGCAAATTGTTTTCTAGAACTTTGCTTGTTTCCTCAGGATATTTACGAAAATAAGTGAGGAGTTCTATGTATTCGATGAGCGGTCGCAACAGAGCTCCAGCCTCTTGACCAAGCGCATCCAAAATGAGGCTTAAAGCCCCAAGAGCTAAATTTTTCCCCTTGAGCAGGGTTAGCCCGCAGACATTCGCATAAACGCTTGAGCCAGCCCCCTTCTCATAGTGATCGATATATGAATCAATAAGTTCAAAACTACGTAACACAACCTCAACACGCGAAGGATAGGACTCACTAAGGTATTCCCAAGAACGGTCGCGAACCGTCCAAAGTTTTACATCTCCCACGTAACCCCCAGATTTCCAATACCCGTTCAATCAATATTTGGATGCTGTACTAATGCTCAGTAAGGTTTTCGGGTGCGTTAGATTGGTCATATTTAGCTGTCAGCAATCAAAACTTCTACTGCACCCGCACCAACCCCACCACTCCCGCATCCCCATTTGCCGGACTCCGATACTGGCCGCTCATGCGCAGGCCGTCCGGGCTGACCAATAGCGCGGCCTGGTAGGGAACGCCGTTGATCGTGTAGTTCATGCCGATCTGGTTGCCATTGATCTGCCCGGTGCCGATGACGTTGCCGTGCGGGCTGCTACCTTGCAGCGCAAGTTGGAATCCCTGTTGCAGGAGCTTGTACTGGCCGCCCTCGCCGTCCTGCCAGATGCCGGTGAGCGGCCCCTGGACCGGGGCTGACGGTTGCGGATTGTTGTAGACCGGTGCCGGCAATGGCGGGCTGGGGGGCAGGGGTTCGGGCACTTCCTGCTCAGAGACGAAGGCTCCAATGATGAAGAGCGGGATGCCGAGGCCGAGCGCCCATTTCTTCCACGCTGCCATTTTGGGCTTGACCGGCTCGGGTGCCGGCTTGGGCTGCGGCGGTGGTTTGGGAGGCGGATCGATGTCGAGCGCCTTGCGCAGGGTTTCGCCGAGGGTGGAAACATCGAATTCCCAGCGCTTGTCGGTCAGTTCGATGGCGTTGCGGCGCGATAAGGGCTTGAGGTCGTCCGGCAACTCCTCGCCGCCGGGCATCACGGCACCTTCGACGAGCACGGGGATGACTCGCACGTCGGGGCGTTGCAGGGCGGTGGCGATTTCGAGGCGGGTGTAGTCGTCCGGGTTGTCCAGCCTGCGCTTGCCGTTGGTGTCGGTCGCGCTCGACCAGCGCGGGCCGATGACGGCAAGCAGCACGCCGCAGGATTGCAGGGCGCGGCCGATGGCTTCGACGAAATCGACGCCCGGCTCGATGGTCTCGACATCCCGGAAAATCGGCACGCCGGCCATGGCGTCGCGCAGGTGGTCGGCCAGCCGGCCAGCGGCACTCTGGCTGTCCTGGCGGCGATAACTGATGAAAATGCCTTTCATGTCTGCCCCCTCCTCGCTTTGCAGAATAGCAACTGTTTGAACACGCCGCGACCTATGCGTTCGTCAAATGAATCAAATTCATTCGATGTTGCATCGATTCGTTTGAGCCAATGTGAAAGGCCCGCCATCCTGTCCTTACCGTCCTTCTCCCGAAGCGCTTTGCCCACCCGGCGAGCACGCATTCCGGAAAGCTGCCGCCCCCACCCCTCGGGCGTTTTCGACGGCCGTGCGCGGCCTTTCAACGCATTTCGAGGAAACCTCATGAACGAAGATACACGCCAAATCTGGCTCGACGGCCAGTGGCTGCCCTGGGCCGAGGCCCGGGTGCATGTGACGACCCACACCCTGCATTACGGCTATGGCTGCTTCGAGGGCATTCGCGCCTACGCGACGGCGGACGGCCCGGCGCTTTTCCGGCTCGACGAGCATTTGCGCCGGTTAGCCGATTCCGCCCACATTCTCGCCATCGACCTGCCTTTCGAGCGCGCCACGCTGGCCGCCGCCTGCCGCGAGGTCGTGCGCCGCAACAGCCTCGATAGCGCCTACGTCCGTCCCCTGGTATTTCTCGGCGACGAAAAGCTCGGCGTCGATCCCGCCGGGGCGGCTACCCATGTCGCCATTGCCGCCTGGCCGTGGGGCGCCTATCTCGGCGGCAAGGCGTTGGACGAGGGCATCCGCGTCCGCATCTCGTCCTACGCCCGGCACCACCCCAACGTGCAGATGTGCCGCGCCAAGGCAATCTCGATGTACGCCAATTCCATCCTCGCCGTGCGCGAGGCGCGGCGCGACGGCTACGACGAGGCGATCCTGCTCGACACCGAGGGTTACGTGGCGGAAGGCGCGAGCGAGAACCTCTTTCTCGTTCGCGACGGCGAACTGCTGCAGCCGGAAACCACCTCGGCGCTCGACGGCATCACCCGGCGCACGGTGTGCACGCTGGCCAAAACAGCCGGGCTGACGGTACGCAGCAAGCGCATCACGCGCGACGAACTGTATTGCGCCGACGAGGTTTTCCTCACTGGCACGGCAGCCGAGATCACGCCGGTAGTGGAAGTCGACCGGCGGCGCATTGGCGTCGGCCGGCCGGGCGCGGTCACGAAGCAGCTACAGGCAGCCTATTTCGCGGCCGTGCGCGGCGAGGGGGCGAGGTACCGCGACTGGCTGAGTTTTGCTTGATGCCATCGGCAAGGGGAGTAATATCAGCATTTTCTTATTTAAAGGAGGCGCCATGAAACCCTTGTACGCCCTGAGCCTGCTTGTCGCCACCCTGCCCGCTATCGCCCAGGATGTGGCCTCCCTGACCGCCGAAACGAAGAAGGCGGTGCTGCCGGTCGTCCCCAAGGTGGTCAACGCCATGCAGGAAGCGCTTGCCGACAAGGGCGTGGCCGGCGCCATCCCCGTCTGCAAGGAACAGGCGCCGGAACTGATCAAGGCCAAACGCCAGGAGACCGGCTGGGACATCCGCCGGGTCAGCCTCAAGCCGCGTAACGCCGAACGCGGCACGCCCGATCTCTGGGAAGCCCGCCAGCTGGCCGATTTCAACATCCGCGCGGCCAATGGCGAGAAGCCGGAAACCCTCGAAAAGAGCGAGGTCGTGCAGATCGACGGCAAGCCGGTGTTCCGTTATGTCAAGGCCTTGCCGGTCGGCGACGTCTGCCTCAAATGCCATGGCCCGGCCGACGGCCTCGATGCCAGCCTCAAGGCCAAGCTGGCCGAAAGTTACCCGCAGGACCAAGCCACCGGCTACAGCAAGGGCGAGATCCGCGGCGCGCTGACGGTCAAGCGGCCGCTGTGACCACCGCCTGGCCGCCCTTGCCGGCCAGGTGATCGAACAGCGCGAGCGCCGCCGAACCCAGCCCCGCCCGCGAGCGGATGCATAACTGCAGGTCGCGCGGCGCCCAGTCGTCGGTGATCTCGACGATGCTCAACCCCTCGGCCACCGCCGAGCGCGGCACCATGCCGATGCCGACACCGGCCGCCACCATGCGGCAGACGGCATTGAAGCTGCGCACCTGGATGCGCACGTCGAGGCGGCCACCGAGCCGAGCAGCGGCATTCATCATGAAGGTGTGGATGGCGCTGCCGGCGTGCAGGCAGACGAAGGGTTCGGCCAGGACTTCGGCGAAGGCAAGGCTGCCTCGCGCCGCCAGCGCATGGCCGGGCGGTACCGCCAGCACCAGCCGGTCGCGCCGGTAGGGCAGGACTTCGAGACCGGCCATGCCGGGCTCAGCCGCCACCACCCCGATCTCGACCTGGCCGGCCGCTACCGCCTGGATGATCGCCGGGCTGGGCTGTTCCTCGAGGCTGACCCGGACCTGCGGATGTTCGCGCAGGAAATCGCCGAGATCGCCGGGCAGGAAGCAGTTGATGGCGTTGGTGTTGGCGAAGACGGTGACCTGGCTGGCGAGACCGCTGGCGTACGGCGCCAGGTCGGCGTGCATCTGTTCGAGCTGGGCGAAGACCTGGCGGGCATGGCGGAGCAGGGATTCGCCGGCCGGCGTCGGCTTGAGCCCGCGCGCATGGCGCTCGAAAAGAGCCACGCCGAGCGCCGCTTCAAGCTGGGTCAGACGGTGGCTGGCCGAGGAGGGGGCAAGATGGACTTGCGCTGCGGCGCGAGTCAGGCTGCCGCTGTCGGCAATGGCGGCGACCAGGCGAAGATCGGGCAGGTCGTAATGCATGATTTCGTCCAGAACGAATGCTCACTTTGAATAATACCAATTGTCTTCGACGGGACAAGGCGTTTCAATGGAGGCCTCTTTATTGCACATGCCATGGTTGGCTCCAAACGAATGCTCCAGGCCAGTCATCCGGAATTTTCATCGTGACCGAAAAGCAGTCCTACCGCCTCGGATTCTGGCTCGCCATCGGCGCTGCCGTCGGCTTTTCGGCCAAGGCCATCTTCGTCAAGCTGGCCTACCAGGTGCCCACCGGCATTCCCGGCCTCAGCCACGTCGACGCGGTAACCCTGCTCGCCCTGCGCATGATGTTCGCCGCCCCGGCTTTCGGCATCGCCGCCCTGCGCACGCGCAGCGCCGGCACCCTGACGTCGCGTCAGTGGCTGGCTCTGGTCGGCGTCGGCCTGGCCGGCTACTACGGCGCCAGCATCCTCGATTTCTGGGGGCTGATCTTCATTTCCGCCGGGCTCGAGCGCCTGATCCTGTTCACCTATCCGAGCCTGACCCTGCTGCTCGGCATCCTCTTCTTCGGCAAGCGCATGAGCGGCCGCGACGGTGCAGCGCTGGCCCTGACCTACCTCGGCATCGCCGCCGCCTTCGCCCACGATCTCAGCATTGCCGAAGACAGTCGTGCCATCTGGCTCGGCGCCGGCCTGGTCTTCGCCTCCAGCCTCTCCTACGCCATCTACCTGGCCGGCGGCGGCGAACTGATCTCCCGGCTGGGCAGCGTCCGCTTCGCAGCGCTGAGCATGGCGGTGGCCACCGGCGCCACGCTGCTGCATTACCTCGTCGCCCGCCCGTGGAGCGAAGTCTTCAGCCAACCCTGGCCGATCTACGCGCTGGCCGCCGGCATGGCGCTGTTCTCGACCGTCATCCCGGTCTTCATGCAGTCGGCCGCGATCAAGCAGATCGGCGCCGGCCGCGCCTCGATGATCGGCATGCTCGGCCCGGTCGCCACCCTGGCCATGGGCTGGACGCTGCTCGACGAACCGATTTCCGCCTGGCAGATCGGCGGTGCCCTGCTGGTGATCGCCGGCGTCGTGCTGATCGGCCGCAAATAAGGCGCGATATTCCCTGCGCTGCCGGTATGCCAACAGCACCGGAAAGTGTCACAATCCAGAAACGCAAGGGACGCCACAATGTTGCGTGGCATCTGGCGCCCATCTACGCAATCGTGTTCGTGCCGACGTAACGACGCAGTGCGCCCATTCGTTGTCGCGAATTCCAATTCATGGAGGAGATGACGATGTCCGACAAGAAAAAGGGCAAGGCTGCCGACAAGGAAGGTGCGCTCGGCAACAAGGATTACGAACGCGAACTCAAGAAACTGCATGTCGAGCTCGTCAAGCTGCAGCAGTGGGTGGTGCATGCCGGGCTCAAGGTCGTCATCGTCTTCGAGGGACGCGACACCGCCGGCAAGGGCGGCACCATCAAGGCGATCACCGAGCGGGTCAGCCCGCGCGTCTTCCGCGTCGTCGCGCTGCCGGCACCGACCGAGCGCGAGAAATCGCAGATGTACATCCAGCGCTACCTGCCCCACCTGCCAGCAGCCGGCGAGGTCGTCATCTTCGACCGCAGCTGGTACAACCGGGCCGGCGTCGAGCGCGTCATGGGCTTCTGCAGCGAAAAGATCGTCAAGCGCTTCCTCGAACTGACGCCCAGCTTCGAAAAGCTGATGGTCGATTCCGGCATCATCCTCCTCAAGTACTGGCTCGACGTCGATGCCGACGAGCAGACCCGTCGCCTGCAGGCGCGCATCGACGACGGCCGCAAGATCTGGAAGCTGACGCCGATGGATCTCAAGTCCTACGCGCACTGGGACGACTACACCCGCGCCCGCGACGACATGTTCAAGTACACCCATAGCGCGTGGGCGCCCTGGGTCGTCGCCAACTCGAACGACAAGAAGCGCGCCCGCCTCAACATCATCAGCGACCTGCTGGAGCGCGTGCCCTACGAGGATCTGCCGCGCGATGAGATCAAGCTGCCGAAGCGCCAGCCCGACCCCAAGTACCGAGATCCGAAGCACAAGGTGGCGCGCGTCAAGGAACGTTTCTAGCCACACCGCACAAAACGCACACAGGGAGCACGACCATGCAACGCAAATCCATTCCGATTCTCGCCTTCGGCATCGCCCTGGCCTTGCCGGCCTTCGCCCAGCAATACGTCTTCCCTGCCAAGGGCCAGTCGCCGCAGCAACAGCAGAGTGACGAAGCGGCCTGCCATGGCTGGGCCGTCCAGCAGACCGGCTTCGACCCGAGCAAGCCGCAACCGACCGCCAAGCCCGCCACCACGGCCACTGGCACCACGCCGGGGGCCGGCGTACGCGGCGCGGCCCGTGGTGCCGTGGTCGGTGAAATCGTCGGCGGCGATGCCGGAGCGGGGGCGGCCGCCGGGGCCGTTGCCGCCCGCGGCCAGAGCCGGCGGCAAAATGCCGCCGCGCAGCAACAGCAGCAGGGGGCCTCTCAGCAGCAACAAGCCTCGTATGCCCGGGCACGCGCCGCCTGCCTCGAAGGCAAGGGCTACACCGTCAAGTAAGCCCGTCGCGCCGGCTGGCGCAGGATCGATAGCAGACCGTTTGGAAGGAAACGAAGATGTCCAGGGATACGAACAAGAACAGCGCGATCAGCCAACTCGCGGAAAACGTGCAGCACGGCATCCTGAGCAGCATGAACAGCGCGATCCAGGCCATGGGGCCGACCGGCGAGTACATGGTCGACGCCATGCAGCGCACCATTCTTTACTGGGATCTGCTGCGCCAGCGCAGCGAGCAGTATTACGCGCAGAAGGCCAAGGCCATTCCGCATGTGCTCAATTTCGACGCCGAACTGGTCCTCGATGCCCGCAGCTTCGCCAAGCCGGTCAATTACATGCTGGTCCGCATCAAGCCGCCGGCCGGCGTCGTCATCGACCGCAAAAAGCGCCCCTTCGTCGTCGTTGACCCGCGAGCTGGCCACGGGCCGGGCATCGGCGGTTTCAAGGCCGACAGCGAACTCGGTGTCGCCATGCGCGCCGGCCATCCGGCCTACTTCGTCGGCTTCACGCCGGAGCCGATGCCGGGCCAGAGCATCGAGGACATCATGCATGCCGAGGTGAAGTTCCTCGAAAAAGTCGTCGAACTGCACCCGGAGGCCGAGGGCAAGCCCTGCATCATCGGCAATTGCCAGGCTGGCTGGGCGGTCATGATGGTCGCCGCGACGCGGCCCGACCTGTGCGGCCCGGTCATCGTGCCCGGCTCGCCGCTCTCCTACTGGGCCGGCGTCGAGGGCGAAAACCCGATGCGCTACACCGGCGGCCTGGCCGGCGGCAGCTGGATGACGCAGATGACCAGCGACCTCGCCAACGGCAAGTTCAATGGCGGCCACCTGGTCAAGAACTTCGAGAATCTCAACCCGGCCAACACGCTGTGGGGCAAGGATTACGGCATCTGGTCGACAATCGACACCGGGGCCGAGCGCTTCCTCGAATTCGAGAAGTGGTGGGGCGGCCATGTCAATCTCAATGGCGAGGAAATCCAGTGGATCGTCGACAACCTTTTCGTCGGCAACAAGCTGTCCACCGCGCAAATCGTCACCGCGCAGGGCGAACGCATCGACCTGCGCAACATCCGCTCGCCGATCATCTGCTTCTGCTCCAAGGGCGACAACATCACGCCACCGCAACAGGCCCTGGGCTGGATCGCCGATCTCTATGAAACCGACGACGACATCCGCGCTTGCGGCCAGACCATCATCTACGCCGTGCATGAAAGCGTCGGCCACCTCGGCATTTTCGTTTCCGGTGGCATCGCCAGGAAGGAGCACAACGAGTTCGCCTCCAACATCGACCTGATCGATGTCCTGCCCCCCGGGCTCTACGAGGCGGTGATGACGCCCAAGGGCAAAAACGCGGCCAATCCCGACCTGATCGGCGGCGACTGGATCGTCCGTTTCGAGCCGCGCACGATGAACGACATCCGCAGCATCGTCCAGCCCAGTCTCGAAAACGAACGCCGCTTCGCCGCCGTGCAGCGCATATCGGAGATCAACCTCGGGCTCTACCGGACGTTTGTCCAACCCTTCATCAAGGCCACGACCAACGCGCAATCGGCCGAGTGGCTGCAGAAGCTCAATCCCTCGGAACTGCCCTTCGAGGTCTTCTCCGAGCGCAATCCGATGATGCCCAAGCTCGCCCAGCTGGCCGAGCAGATCCGCGAAAAGCGTCGCCCGGTCAGCCCCGACAATCCACTCCTCGAATGGCAGGCCAAGGTCTCCGAAGGCATCGTCGCCGCCCTCGACGGCTGGCGCGATCTGCGCGACGCGACGCTGGAGCAGATTTTCCTCGCCACCTACAGTTCGCCCGTCCTGCAGGCCATGCTCGGTCTGCGCGCCGACGAGGAAAGTCCGCGCCGCCGGCCGGGCAATGAACCGGAACGAACGGCCTTCATCGAAAAGCGCATCGGCGAACTCAAGGCCCGGATCGGCGAGGGCGGCCCGCGCGAGGCGGCGATCCGCAGCCTGGTCCATATCGGCATGGCCGGCCCGGGCGTCGACGAACGCGCCTTCAACGAACTGCTGCAGATCCGCGCTGAAAACGGCGGCATCGCGCTGGACGAATTCAAGCGCATCGTGCGCGAACAGTATTTCAGCCTGTTGCTCGACCAGGAAGCCGCCCTGGCCGCCATTCCCGGCATGTTGCCGGCCGATCCGGCAGTACGCCGGACGATACTTGAGGCCATCCAGCGCACGGTCAATGCCGCCGGCAAGGTCAGCGGTGAACGCGCAGCCCGCCTGAGCCAAATCGAAGCGCTGATCGGCGCCCCGGCCGCCAAGGCGAATGTCATAGCGAAACCTGCCGCGAAACCTGCCGCGAAACCTGCCGCGAAACCTGCCGCGAAGGCCAAGTCGGCAAATCCGTCCCCGACTCAAACGGCAAGCATCACCTCAACCCCATCATCGGAGTGACCAGAATCCCATGATCATGACCCAGCAAACCCGCCGCCTCATCCTCTCGTCTCTGTGCGCCACCTTGCTTTTCGGAGGCTGCCAGAGCACACCGAAAACAGCGCCAGAGGAAAACCTGAACCAGGCCGAAATCGAACAACGGCGCCAGGAAATCCTCGACATGTCGCAACAGGCGCTTGAACGCCTGTATGCCGAAAACCCGGCCGCCCGGGCCGAGGTCGAGGCCGCCCCTGGCCATGCCGTCTTCAACATCGCCACGACGAACGCCCTGATCCTGGTCGAAGCGCACGGCCGCGGCGTGCTGTTCGACCGCAAAGCGACGAAACCGACCTACATGCTGACGGCGCGTGCCGGCACCGGCCCCGGCCTCGGTTACCAGCGCCTCTACCAGATCTTCGTCTTCAAGAGCGAGGCGGCGCTGGCCCAGTTCAAGCTGGGCGACAAGGCTGGCGGCGACGTGTCGGCCTCGGCCACCATGGGCACGGCCGGCAAGCAGTATTCCTTCAACCCCTACATCACGGTCTATCAGGTCAGCGAAAAGGGCTTCGCCGTCCAGGCCAACTGGGGCGGCACAGCCTATCTGGTCGATCCCAATCTCAACTGAGGCCGGCGTGAACCGCCTAGTCGGGGCGATCCTCGGCCTCCTGATCGCCCTGCCCGGCCTGGCCGCCCCCTTCGCCACGCCCGGCGGGCCGCCGCCGGCCAATCTCGCCGCCGTCGACCGGCGCCTGCGCGCCGAGCCCTACGATCTCGAACTGCTGATCAGTTTCGGCACCTCGAAAGGCGGCTCGGCCGGCCATCTGGCGCTGGCCATCCGCGATGCCGCAGGTGACGACGACCTCGTCCATTCGGCCAACTTCTACGCCGACCGCGCCCCGGAACACGCCGCGGACTTTTACACCGACGACCTGATGGTGCGCATCCCGAAACGGGAATACCTGTTCGGCACGCGTTCCTCGGTCAGCCCGAAAGCCTC
>JAEUOD010000156.1 GCA_016791065.1 Dechloromonas sp.
AAGCCGAGGAAAAGCCCAAGCAGGTCGCGCTCATCGACGAACAGACCTGCATCGGCTGCACGCTGTGCATCCAGGCCTGCCCGGTCGACGCCATCGTCGGCGCCGCCAAGCAGATGCACACCATCATCGCGCCGCTCTGTACCGGCTGCGAACTTTGCCTGCCCCCGTGCCCGGTCGAATGCATCAGCATGGAGCCAGTCGGGGAAAACATCGACAACTGGAAGTGGAAGTATCCGGTCGTCGAAATCAAGGCTGCCCCGATGCAGAAAGCTGCCTGATGCTGATGAATCTCTTCAAGTTCAAGGGCGGCGTCAAGCCGCCGACCAACAAGACCCAATCGGTCGGCCTGCCGATCGCCAAGGCGCCGCTGCCTTCACGCCTCGTCGTTCCCCTGCACCAGAGCATCGGCGGCACGCCGCGGCCGGTCGTCCAGGCCGGCGACAAGGTGCTCAAGGGCCAGTTGATCGGCGAGGCCGACGGCTGGATCTCCGCCGCCGTGCATGCCCCGACCTCGGGCACCGTCGTCGACGTGGCGATGCACGTGCAGCCCCACCCCTCGGGCCTTGACGCGATGTGCGTCGTCATCGAGCCGGACGGCCGCGATGAATGGATCGCCCGCGAACCCGTCGACTACGCAACACTGACGCAAGAAGAAGTGCGTGAACGCCTGCAGCAGGCCGGCGTCGTCGGCCTCGGCGGCGCCGTCTTCCCGACCCATGGCAAGCTGACCGCCTCGAAGACTGTGCCGATGGACGAACTGATCATCAACGGTGCCGAGTGCGAACCCTTCATCACTTGCGACGACCTGCTCATGCGCGAACGCGCCGACGAAGTCGTGCAGGGCATCGCCATCTTCCGCGACCTGCTCAGGCCGAAAAAGGTCCTGATCGGCATCGAGGACAACAAGCCGGAAGCGGCCGAGGCCATGCGTACTGCCGTCAAGGCGGCTGGTGAGGATTTCGCCGTCGTTCAGGTGCCGACGCTCTACCCGGCCGGTGGCGCCAAGCAACTGATCCGCGTGCTGACCGGCAAGGAAGTGCCGGCCGCCAAGCGCTCGACCGACCTTGGCGTGCAGTGCTTCAACGTCGCCACCGCCTATACCGCCTGGCGCGCCATCGCTCACGGCGAACCGGTCGTTTCCCGGCTGGTGACGGTCACTGGCAATGTCGGCGAACCGCGCAACTACGAAGTGCTGATCGGCACGCCGATGAACGAGGTGCTGGCGCTCGCCCAGCCCAAGGCCGATACCGACGGCATCGTGATGGGCGGCCCGATGATGGGCTTCCTGGTTCCCGACATGACCGTCCCGGTGGTCAAGGCCACCAACTGCCTGATCGCCCACTCGGAACAACTTTTCCCGCCCAAGGCGCCGGAAATGCCGTGCATTCGCTGCGGTTCCTGCGCCCAGGCCTGCCCGCACGAACTGCAGCCCTTCGAGATGTACTGGTTCGCCCGCGCAAAGAACTTTGGCAAGACGCAGGAGTACCACATCTTCGACTGCATCGAATGCGGTTGCTGTTCCTTCGTCTGCCCCTCGCGCATTCCGCTTGTCCAGTATTTCCGTTTCGCCAAGAGCGAAATCTGGGCGCGCGAACGCGACAAGAACGCGGCCGACGGTGCCAAGACGCGCTTCGAGTTCAAGCAGGAACGCGAAGCCCGCGAAAAGGCCGAGAAGGCCGAGAAGCTGGCCAAGGCAGCGGCCGCCCAGGCCGCCAAGAAGGCCGCCGAAGCGGCGGCAGTCGCCGCTGCCGAAACGGCGTCTCCGACAGCGGAAGCTGCTGTCGCCCCGGCACCGGCCGCTGAAACGCCGGCGGTGGCCACAGCGCCTGCTATCGACGCCGACAAGGCGACCAAGATGGCGACAATCCAGGCCGCCATGGAACGGGCGAAAGCCCAGCGCGAAGCGGCCCAGCCTAAGAATACCGAGGTCCAGGCCCCGGCAATCCAGCTCGAAATCGCCGAAATCGATGCCCGCCGCCAGGCTGCCGGCGTCGAAACCGCTGCTCCGGCCAACGACCAGAAGACCGAATGATGTTTGCACCCGCCCCTTTCCTGCTCAAGGACACCAGCGTCAGCCGGGTCATGACCCAGGTCTGCCTCGCCCTGGTTCCCGGCATCGCCGCCTATGCCTGGCTGGTCGGCCCGGCCATCCTCGTTCAGATCGTCATCGCCACGCTGACCGCCCTGTTCGCCGAAGCGCTCGTGCTCAAGCTGCGCGACAAGCCGCTGGCGATGTTCCTCGGTGACGGTTCGGCCATCGTCACCGCCTGGCTGATCGCCCTGACCTTCCCGCCGCTCGCGCCGTGGTGGCTGGTCGTCACTGCAACCGCCTTCGCCATCATCTTCGCCAAGCACATCTACGGCGGCCTCGGCCAGAACCCGTTCAACCCGGCCATGGTCGCCTTCGCGGTCGGGATCGTCTCCTTCCCGGCGCTGATGTCGCAGTGGCCGCAGGTCGGCCTGCAAATGCCCCTGAGCGAGCAGATCGGCGTCATCTTCGGCCTGGTGCCGCGCGTCGATGCGCTGAGCGGCGCGACGCCGCTTGATGCCCTGAAAACGGCGCTCAAGCTTGGCGAAGGCAGCTTCGGCGTCGCCCAACTGCTGGCCAACCAGGACATCTATGGCAATTTTGCCGGCCGTGGCTGGGAGTGGGTTTCAGTCGGCTACCTGCTCGGCGGGCTCTGGATGTGGCAGCGCAAGCTCATCACCTGGCACGTGCCGGCGGCCTTCGTCGGCGCCATGACCGTGCTGGCCGGCAGCCTCTGGCTCTATGACCCGGCCCAGTTTGCCAGCCCGCTCTTCCACATCTTCTCCGGCGGCTCTCTGCTCGGCGCCTTCTTCATCGCCACCGACCCGGTCTCCGGTTGCACCACACCGCGCGGCAAGCTGATCTTCGGCGCCGGCGCCGGCCTCCTTGCCTACATCATCCGCGTCTTCGGCGGCTATCCGGACGGCATCGCCTTCGCCGTCCTGCTCATGAACCTTTCGGCACCGGTCATCGACCTGCTGACCCAGCCGGCCATCTTCGGCATGAAGGACAAGTCATGAGCGCCGCCCCCAGGGAATTCTCCGCGCCCGGCATGGCGGTGCGCACGGCGGCGATCCTCTTCGTCTTCGTGATCATCTTCACCGGCATGCTCTCCGCAGCCTACCTGTGGACCAAGCCGGCCATCGAGGCCTCGGCCGCCGAGGAAAAGATGAAGTTGGTCGACGAAGTCCTGCCGCGCGGCGAATACGACAATGCCCTGTTGCAGGACACCGTCAGTCTACCGCCCACCGCCGAACTCGGCCTGAGCGACCCAAGCACGCTCTACCGTGCCCGCCGCGGCGGCCAGCCGGCCGCGCTGGTCTTCGAGGCTGTCGCGCCGGACGGCTACGCCGGCAAGATCCGCCTGATCGTCGCCGTCCGCGCCGATGGCAAGGTCGCTGGCGTGCGCGTCACGCAGCACAAGGAAACCCCCGGCCTCGGCGACTATATCGAGCCACGCAAGGACAAGAACAAGGCCCATCCCTGGATCACCCAGTTCAACGACCTGGCCCTGGCCGAAGTCAATGCGCACGAATGGAAGGTCAGGAAGGACGGAGGCCGCATCGACTACCATGCCGGCGCGACGGTCACCCCGCGTGCCGTCACGAAGGCCGTGCTCAAGGCCGTCCAGTGGGCCGACGCCAACCGAGACAGCCTGTTTGCCGCCAGCGGAGGAGCCGCCAAATGATCACCCGCGCAGAATTCAAGACCATCGCCCACAACGGCATCTGGAAACAGAACACCTCGATCGTCCAGATCCTCGGCCTCTGCCCGCTGCTCGCAGTCACCACCAATGCGGTGAACGGCATCATGCTCTCGCTGGCGACGATCATTGTCATGGCCATGTCCAACGTCGCGGTGGCGGCGCTGCGCAATTTCATCCCGCACGAAATCCGCATTCCGGTCTTCATCCTCATCGTCGCGGCCCTGGTCACCGTCGTCGACCTGCTCTTCAACGCCAACCTGCATGAGCTCTACCTGGTACTCGGCATCTTCATCCCGCTCATCGTCACCAACTGCATCGTGCTCGCCCGCGTCGAATCCTTCGCTGCCAAGAATCCGCCGCTGCAATCGACCTTCGACGGCATCTTCATGGGCGTCGGCATGCTGTGGACGCTCGCCCTGCTTGGCGCCCTGCGCGAACTGATCGGCAGCGGCACACTGCTCGGCGGCATCGACATGGTCTTTTCCGGCCTGCAGCCGATCCAGCTCCTGCCCGAAAGCTACCCCGGCTTTCTGCTCGCCATGCTGCCGCCCGGTGCCTTCATCCTGCTTGGCTGCATGATCGCCTGGAAGAACTGGATGGATGCCCGCGCCGCCGAACGCAATCGCCGCAAGCCACCGGCACCGGTCGAAGCGCTGGGCTGCCACTGATTTATCCCCGGCTGCGGCCGGGACGCCACGCCATGCAAATCGCCGAAATCCGCCAGTTGCTGCTCGCCCATGGCGCCAAGCCCTGCCATGAAGAGCGCCTGATGCGTGCCTGGGCACAGGGCCGCCCCCTGGACAGCGGCCGCAAACGTCGCCAGGCCGAGGACTACCTGCCACTGCCGCTACGCACCGCGCTGCCCGCCCTGGAAGAACGACTGGCCGGTCTGGTGCGCCTGCGTTCGGAACACCCTGGCGAGGACGGCTCCGAGCGCCTGCTCGTCGAACTGGCCGACGGCCAGACCGTGGAAAGCGTGCTCTTGCCGCGTGATGGCCTCTGCGTCTCGACCCAGGTCGGCTGCGCGGTCGGCTGCCTGTTCTGCATGACCGGGCGCGATGGCCTGCTCCGTCAGCTCGGCAGCGCCGAAATCGTCGCCCAGGTCGTCCTTGCCCGCAAACGCCGTTCGGTCAGCCGCGTCGTCTTCATGGGCATGGGCGAACCGGCACACAATCTCGACAACGTGCTCGAAGCCATCGACCTCCTTGGCACCGCCGGTGGCATCGGCCACAAGAACCTGGTGTTCTCGACCGTCGGCGACCGTCGGGTGTTCGAGCGCCTGCCGCAGCAACGGGTCAAGCCGGCGCTCGCGCTGTCGCTGCATACCACCAATGCCGAATTGCGTGCCCGTCTGCTGCCCAAGGCGCCGCGCATCGATCCCGAAGAACTGGTCGAACTCGGCGAGCAATACGCCCGTACCGTCGGTCATCCGATCCAGTACCAATGGACGCTGCTCGATGGCATCAACGACAGCGAAGCGGAAATGGACGGCATCGTCCGCCTGCTCAGCGGCAAGTACGCCATGCTCAACCTCATCGCCTACAACACCACCGAAGGCGAGGGTTTCCGTCGCCCGGCCGAGGGACATGCCGAAGAAATGGTGCGGCAGTTGCACCGGCAGCGCATCCTGACCAAGCTGCGCAATTCTGCCGGCCAGGACGTCGATGGCGGCTGCGGCCAGTTGCGGGCACGCGCCCTGACCGGCGACGGCACGCCGGTCAAGCTGCATCGGCGACACTCAGCCGCTTAAACCGTCCAGCGTCTTGCTCGCGAGCAGTCTGCCGAGTTCCTCGACCGGCTGCGGCCGGCCGAACAGATAACCCTGGAACTGGTCACAGCCGCGATCAAGCAGATAGCTTCGCTGGGCATCGGTCTCGACGCCCTCGGCAATCACCTCAAGATCGAGTTCGTGCGCCATGGCGATGATCGCCGAAGCCAGCCGGACCGGTTCGCCCTCCTCGGTGATTTCGCAGACGAAAGAGCGGTCAATCTTGAGCGACTGGACCGGGAACTGCTTGAGGTAGCTGAGCGAGGAATAGCCCGTACCGAAATCGTCGATGGCGACATGGACATGCATGTTGCGCAAGGTCTGCAGCACATGGCTGGCGCGGTTGGCATTGCGCATGAGTAACGATTCGGTCAGTTCGAGTTCGAGCAGTTGCGGCGGAATACCATGCTCGGCCAGGGCGCGCGACACCATCTGGGGCAAATCCTGTTGCGCGAACTGGTGGGCGGACACATTGACCGCCACCGGCACGACGAGCAAGCCCTGATCGAGCCAGGCGCGTTGCTGGGCACAAACCGTCTTCACCGCCCATTCGCCGAAGGCGTTGATCAGGCCGTTTTCCTCGGCCAGCGGAATGAAACGGCTGGGCGGGATCATGCCGTGTTCGCGGTGTTTCCAGCGCATCAGCGCCTCGGCGCCGACCAGTTCGCCGGTTCGGGCGTCGACCTTGGGCTGGTAGTACATCAACAGTTCGCCACGCTCCAGGGCACCGTAGAGGTCGTTTTCGAGGAGCAGTTCACCAAGCGAAGC
>JAEUOD010000157.1 GCA_016791065.1 Dechloromonas sp.
GCAACGCCACGCGTCATGGTGTCGAGGAAGCGGTCGAACAGGTAGGCCACGTCATGCGGGCCGGGACTGGCTTCGGGATGGCCCTGGAAGGAAAAAGCCGGCACATCGGTGTGGGCAATGCCTTGCAGCGAACCGTCGAACAGCGACACATGCGTCGCCCGCAAGTTAGCCGGCAGCGAGTCGCCATCGACCGCGAAACCGTGGTTCTGGCTGGTGATCAGCACCTGGCCGGTATCCATGTCCTTGACCGGATGGTTGGCACCGTGGTGGCCGAACTTCATCTTCAGCGTCTTGGCGCCGGAAGCCAGTGCCAGCAACTGGTGGCCAAGGCAGATGCCGAACGTCGGCACGCCACGCTCAAGGAATTCACGAATGGCGGCAATCGCGTAGTCGCACGGCTCCGGGTCGCCCGGGCCGTTGGACAGGAAGACGCCATCCGGCTTCATGGCCAGCACGTCGGCGGCCGGCGTCTGGGCCGGCACGACGGTCAGCTTGACACCTCGCTCGGCCAACATGCGCAGGATGTTGCGCTTGACGCCGAAGTCGTAAGCCACGACATGGAAGCGCGATTCGGCACGCTGCTTGTAGCCAGTCAGTGACCACTCCGCTTCGCTCCACTCATAGCCTGCCTTGGCGGAAACCACCTTGGCCAGGTCCATGCCATTCAAGCCCGGGAAGGCTCGTGCCATGGCAAGCGCCTTGGACTCCTCCACTTCGCCCGCCAGAATGCAGCCGGCCTGGGCGCCCTTTTCCCGCAGGATGCGGGTCAGCTTGCGCGTATCGATGCCGGCAATGGCGACGATGCCGTGCTTCTTCAGGTAGGACGAAAGATCGTCCTGCGTACGCCAGTTCGACGCGACCAGCGGCAGGTCGCGAATGACCAGCCCTGCGGCGTAATTGGCACCGGATTCGAAATCTTCCGCATTGCAACCGGTATTGCCGATATGCGGATAAGTCAGCGTTACGATCTGACGGCAATAGGACGGATCGGTGAGGATTTCCTGATAGCCGGACATGGCGGTGTTGAACACCACCTCGCCGCTAGTAACGCCATCTGCGCCGATAGATTGGCCCTTGAAAACCGTTCCGTCGGCGAGAGCGAGAATGGCGGGTGTGAATGAGGGCAGCAACGACACGACGGCTCTCCAGTAGTTTTCAGCTTATGATGTGCCAAGCGGGAAGGCTTGCGCCTCCCCGCTTGTGCTTTTTTAACCTTCCTATTTTAGCCGAAAAGAGCCTTTTCAGGCAAATTCAAGGGATTAGACGCGTCGCTGCGAAGCGATCCAACTCCGGCTTGAGCAGCCCCAGTTCTTCGGTCAAATCGACGTGCAGCTGCGCGCAGCGCACCCAATCGACGGCATCCGCCGCGAGTGCCGCATGCTCCAGGTCCATCGCCAACCGACGCGCTTGCTCGGCATGAAACATCGCCAACAGGCTTTTCAGGGTATGCGCGTGCATGCGCAACCCCTCACGGTTGCGTGCGGCAAGCGCCGAGTCGACTCGCGCCAGATGCTCCCCCCATTCGGCCAGAAGCATGCCGACCATCGTGGAGAGCAACTCGATATCACCGATATCACGCAAAGCTGCCTTGAGATCCAGCCGCCCCCCCTCGCCTGACTGAGTCGGCACGAACTCCGGAAGCTCACCCGACTCCGGCTCGCCAACTGCGCGCGCCAATGCGGCAAACAGCTCTTCGGCGCGCAACGGCTTGGCGACATAGTCGTTCATGCCAGCCTCCAGGCAGCGATTACGATCGCTGGCCATGACATTGGCGGTCATGGCGATGATGTAAACCGGCCTGAATTCACGCGAAACCACCCAACTCCGCCGCATTTCGCGGGAGCGAATCGATTCCGTCGCCTCGATGCCGCCCATCACCGGCATTTGCATATCCATCAAGATAACGTCGAAGTGATCACGATCAAACGCCTCGACGGCCTCAGCACCGTTATTCGCCACAACCACCTGGTGCGAGCGGCGCTCCAGAAGCCGCAAGGCCAGTTCCTGATTAACCGGATTGTCCTCGACCAAGAGGATGCGCAAGGCCTCCGGGGACGCACTGTGATCAACGGCAACCTCGAAGGGAGCCAGTGTCAATTCACTATTCGCCGGACCTTCGACCAGCGCCAAGGCATCGCGCAAATCGCCAGCCCCGATCGGCTTGACCAGATGTGCACTGATCTTGAGGTCACGCAAGCGCGCAAGATCCTGACGCTGATTTTCCGTCGTCAATGTAACCAGCAGGCGCTCCCTGGCGACGCCATGCTGCCAGGTTTCGAGCAGGGCGAACCCGCCCGGCGCCGCCATGCCGGCATCGACGAAAACGTAGTCGAAGGGAAAATCCATGGCCCGACTGCGTTCGATAATCGCCAGCGCCTCATCCGACTTGTCCAGCAACGACGCATGAATTCCCAGACGCTCCAGCATTTCGCCCAGGCAGCGACCCGCCGTGGCGTTGTCTTCGATGATCAGCGCCCGCCGCTCCCGATAAGCAGTCGGAATGCGGGGCTGCGGCGCCGCTTCGGCATCCTTACCGAAGCGCGCCGTGAAGTGAAAGGTCGAGCCCTCACCCGGCACGCTTTCAAGCCAGATGCGCCCATCCATCAATTGCACCAAGCGGGCTGAAATGGCCAGCCCAAGGCCGGTTCCACCGAATCGCCGCGTGGTGGAGACATCGGCTTGCGAAAAAGCCTGGAATATCGCCTGCTGCTTCTCGGACGGCACGCCAATACCGGTATCGCGCACCGAAAAACGCAGGAAAACAGAAGCATCCCCCGCCTTCTCGAGCGAAATCAACAGTACGACCTCGCCCTTTTCGGTGAACTTGATTGCATTGCCCACCAGATTGATGATGACCTGACGCAAGCGCGTCGGATCGCCAACGACCCTGAGCGGCACCTCGGGACGGATATCCGCAACCAACTCCAAGCCCTTGCGATGCGCACCGACGGCGAGCACCCTGAGCGACTCGATCACACTGTCCTGTACCGAGAAGGCGAGCGACTCGAACTCGACCTTACCCGCTTCAATCTTGGAAAAATCGAGAATGTCGTTGACGATGGTGAGCAACGACTCTGCTGAGGATTTGACCGTCTTGAGATAGTGGCGCTGCTCGGCATCGAGATCGGTATCGAGCGCCAACTCCGTCATCCCGATGATGCCATTCATTGGTGTCCTGATCTCGTGGCTCATGTTGGCGAGGAAAGCGCCGCGCGCCTTGTTCGCCGACTCCGCAGACTCCTTGGCGGCGATCAGGTCTGCCGCCGCCGCCTTTGCACCACTGATATCACGCTGCAGCACGAGCATCCGGCTCGCCTCGCCATCCTTGTCACGTGCCGCAACCGCGCCGCGCACCAGGAACCAGCGCCACTGACCGTCATTCGCCCTGAGCCTGCACTCTCCCTCGAAAAACCGGTCACGCGCCGTTGCATGTGCGGCAATCCGCATTTGAAGCGCCCGCATGTCCTCGGGAAAAACCAGGCGCTGCCAGGCGACGATACTGTTATCGAAGGCATCGGCCGGATAGCCGAGCATTTCCTTCCAATGGCGGCCAGATTCAATCTGGCCGCTGCGCAGATTCCAATCGCTCAGCGCATCGCCGGAAAGCATGGACTGCCAGTTGTTCAAACCGGCATAGGCTGCATAGGCCGAATCGACCTGAGCCAACAGTCGCTCCAGCCCGTCAACCAGAGCCACCTGGCCGGCCTCGCGGGCGGCCACCAGCAAGCGTTTCAGTTGCGGCTCGCCCTCGTCACCGAAGACATCCTGAAGCTGACGCGCCAGCAACCGGGATTTCATCGGTGCTAGCGCAAGCCGAGAACATCCTGCATGTCGAACAGGCCGTTTTTGCGGCCGGCAATGAAACGTGCCGCACGCAGGCTGCCCAGCGCATAAGGCATGCGGCTGCTGGCCTTGTGCGTCACTTCAACACGTTCGCCAAGGCCGCAGAACATTACGGTGTGATCGCCAACGATATCGCCGCCGCGCACGGTCGCGAAGCCGATCGTGGAAGGATCTCGCTCGCCGGTCACGCCTTCGCGGCCATAAACGGCGCACTCCTTGAGATCGCGACCAACCGCCTTGGCCACCACTTCGCCCATGCGCAGCGCGGTGCCCGATGGCGCATCGACCTTCATGCGGTGATGCGCCTCGACGATCTCGATGTCGTAACCTGTATTGAGGATACTGGCAGCGGTCTCGAGCAACTTGAACACCAGATTGACGCCAACTGCCATGTTCGGCGCGAAGACGACCGGAATATCCTCGGCCGCAGCGGTGATCGCCGCCTTGCCCTCAGCTTCGAAGCCGGTGGTGCCGATGATGATGCCAACACCGGCCTGACGACAGAGTTCGAGATGAACGAGCGTGCCTTCCGGACGCGTGAAATCAATCAGGCAGTCAATATTCTTCAGGCCTGCTGCGACATCGTCGGTCACCACGACATCGCTCGGCATACCGACCAGATCGCTGGCCGTCTTGCCGACAAAGGGGCTACCCGGCACGTCGAACAAGGCACCGAGAGCCAGCTGTTCGTCCTTGAGGGTTGCCTCGATCAGCATCCGACCCATGCGGCCACTGGCCCCGACAATCCCGATACGTGTTGCGCTCATTGCTTAAAATCCCATCATGTCCATGAAACGGCGGTAATAGCTTGGCTCCTCACGCGGCGGCAAGGGTTTGTCTGCCGCCTCACCGGAAAGCGAACCAAGATCGACCACGCGACTCCGTACCGGCGGCGTCGTCAGTTCGGCCACCTCAGCCACCGCCACATCGCCACCGACACGCTCCAGGCGACCGTCAGCGTCGAAGAAAACCGCAAACTTGCGCGACTCGACAGCGCCTGTCTGGCCATTCTGATAGCGATAAACATAATCCCAGCGCTGCTGATGAAAAATGTCGCTGATCAACGGTGTTCCCAACAGAAAGCGCACTTGGTCGCGCGTCTGTCCAGGTTTGAGTTGTGCGACCATTTCCTGAGTCAGTACGTTGCCCTGCTGGATGTCGATTTTGTATTCGTTAATGAAGCTCGGCTTGGTCGAACAAGCGACCGGCAGCGTACAAAAAGCTGCAAGGAGCAGTAGGCGGGTGCGGAGCATGCGGGTTTCCGGGGTTTCTCAAACGGCTTTGAAGCGGTATATCATACCCGAATTCCCCAATTGGCCCGCGCCAACACTCACTGGAACCTGCACGATGAGCGATCCCCAAAGCCTCAAGAACATGGGCCTGAAAGCCACCTTTCCGCGCCTCAAAATTCTTGAGCTTTTCGAGAAAAGCACCATGCGCCACATGACGGCTGAAGACGTCTATCGCATGCTGCTGGCCGAGCACATGGATATCGGCCTGGCCACCGTTTATCGGGTTTTGACGCAATTCGAGCAAGCCGGCCTGCTCGAGCGGCATTTCTTCGAATCCGGCAAGGCCGTTTTCGAGATCAACCGCGGCAAGCATCACGACCATCTGGTCTGTATCGATTGCGGCCGGGTCGAGGAATTCTACGATCCCGAGATCGAGCGTCGCCAGAACGCCATCGCCGTCGAGCGCGGCTTCGCCATCCAGGACCACGCGCTGTATCTTTACGCCCAATGCACAAAGGCCGAGTGCCCGCACCGCAGCAACAAGCCAAGCAGCAAGCCCTGACCTGCTGATTTCCCGATGACTGAAATTTCAACCGCCACGCTCGGCGCTTGGCTGTCTTCGGCTGGCGCCAGTTTTCTACTGATCGCCCTTGCCGAATTCGGCGACAAGAGCCAACTGGTCTGCATGACCCTGGCTGCCCGCCATCGCGGACTGCCCGTGGTGATGGGTGCCGTCAGCGCCTTTGCCGTTCTCAACCTGCTTGCCGTGCTGTTTGGCGCCGCAGTTGCGGCCTGGTTGCCGGCGTGGGTAGTCACCGCCGCCGTCGCCGCGCTATTTGCGGTATTTGGTGTCAGCGCACTGCGCTACACGGAAGAAGACGAGGACGAAGAAGTTGCCGAAAAACCAGGCCACGGCATCTTCGCCACCACCTTCCTGCTGATCTTTCTCGCCGAGTTCGGCGACAAGACCCAGATCGCCGTCGCCGGCCTCGGCAGCACGGCGGAAACGACCGCTGTCTGGAGCGGCGCGACGCTCGCCCTGGCCAGCACCTCGTTGCTCGGCGTCATCGCCGGCCGCAAGTTCCTGCATAAACTGCCACTCGTCTGGATTCACCGTATCAGCGGCGTATTCTTCATCGCACTGGCCATCTACGCCGCCTCGCGACTTTTGTAGGCTATAGCTTTCGCCGGCACGGCGGAACGGGCCTTGGCCTCATACCTTCAAGCCTCAGTCGAAAACCCGCCAGCCCAACTCCCGGCAGTCGCCACCTGGCGATAGGCATTGATGGCATCGCTCGCCGTCCCGCCGCCAGTACGTTCCTCGCTCGCCTGCTGCGCCAGTTCCTGTTGCGCCTGCATTTCCATCTGGCTGGCCGCAGCTGCCACACGCCTGTCCTGCGTCGAAGGATCGGCCGGTGCCAGGGCCGCAGCACGAATCTGCCGGGCCTTGGCGATCGTCTCGGCCGGTGTCCGACCGGGCGAAGTATCGATCGAGACTTCGCCGCCAACGGCGTAACGCTTGTTATCCGGGCCGGCCTGGTACTCGAAACTACCACCCCGCACCAACCCTGCCCCAGCCGCCATGTGTGCCTGCTCGTGCGACTTGACCTGGCGGTCCGTCTGCTTGAGCGCCTCGACCTGGCGCTGCTCTTCCGCGGTCAAGCCACCCCGCTGGGCAGCCATGCGCCCATGGGCAGCAGAGAAAGTGGAAGTGCTGGCGAGCGAGCCGATCATGGGATGTCAGAGCCGGACGGATATCCCAACTATAGTGGGTCGCGGACTATTTTTTGCCTTTTTTGCCGCTGCCGAGCAGTTCGCCGGCGTGCTGCAAGGTGATGTCGGTGATATCGACGCCGCCCAGCATGCGCGCGATCTCCTGCACCCTCGCCGCCGGATCGAGCGGCTGAATGGCACTGAGGGTGACCCCGTCCTGCGATTTTTTGCTGACCTGCCACTGCCAATCGGCCTGCGCGGCCACTTGCGGCAGGTGCGTCACGCACAACACCTGGCGTTCCGAACCGAGCTCATGCAGCAGGCGACCGACAATTTCGGCGACCCCGCCACCGATGCCGACATCGACCTCGTCGAAGATCAAGGTCGGCACGCTGGCCGAACGCGAGGTCAGCACCTGGATCGCCAGGCTGATCCGCGACAGCTCGCCCCCGGAAGCGACCTTGGCCAAGGGCTTGGCCTCATTGCCAGCCAAGCCGCCAATGCGAAATTCGATCTGTTCCAAGCCATGTGCCGCGCCGTTTTCGATGGGCAGCAACGCCACCTCGAAACGACCGGACGAAAGGGCCAACTGGCGCATGACCTCGCTCACAGCCAGTCCCATGGCGGTCGCTGCCTGGCGACGCCCGCCCGACAAGCGATCGGCCAGTTCCATATAGGCGGCGCGCGCTTTGGCGGCGCGT